>NZ_JBSGET010000036.1:0-58054 GCF_053603035.1 Kitasatospora sp. NPDC004272
CGCCGAACCGCCACGCCCGCCGACGGGACCGCGGCGGGGCGGTGGGCTGCGGCGGGGCGGTGGGCAGCGGCGGATCCGTGGGCAGCGGCGGTCCCACCGGCCGCGGCGGGACGGACGGGTGCGGTGGCTGCTGATGCTCACTCATGCCCTGCCGTGTGCCCGCCCGGAACCGGTGCATGCCCCGCCGCCGGTGCGGTGGACGGCGAGGCCGCGGCTGCTGCGGGTTCACTGCCGTGGCGCGCGTCTGCTTCGGGTTCTGTTCACGGCACGCAGCAGCACGGACCCCTCGCTGGGCTCCGGCCGCCGGCCGCACGGCCTCGCCGTTCCCCGAGCCCCTGGTGGTCGCTCACCCGAGCCCCCCTCGTCTCGTGTCCAGGGCGCAGCGGCGTTGGAGGGCCAGGGCGAGGGCCATCAGGGCGGCGGGCAGCAGGGTGAAGCCGGCGAGCAGGGCGGTCAGTGCGGTGTCGCTCTGGGCGGTGTGGGTGCCGCCGGTGCTGGGGACGAAGCCGCCGAGGGCGAGGGCGGCCGAGTACAGGTAGGGGCCGACGGCGGTGCCGGTGGCCTCGGTGGCGGTCCACAGGCCGGTGTAGGCGCCGGCTTCGGCGTTCTCGGCGGCGGCGACGGCGTCCGGGAGCATCGCGAACGCGAAGAGTTGGAGTCCGGCGAAGGCGGTGCCCATGGCCATCACCACGGCGGCGGTGGCGGTGACCCGCGCTCCCCCGTCGAGCAGGGCGGCGGCGGGCAGCAGGAGCAGCGAGCCGGTGGCGAACACGGCCTGGGAGATGAGCAGTCCGCGCTGCTTGCCGTTGCCCTCGCGCCGGGACCAGGCGGTCCAGGCGGGGCCGGAGAGCAGCGCGGGGGCGAGGAAGAGGCCCATGAACAGGGCGGTCAGCCCGCTGTGGTGGAAGACGTGCTCGGTGACGTAGGGCAGGGCGGCCAGAAAAAGGTGGGTGGTGGTGCCGGTGAACAGGTAGGAGAGCAGCAGGGGGCGGAAGTCGGGGTCGCGCAGGGCGGTGCGCAGGTCGGCGCGGGTGGAGTGGCCGGCCCGTTCGGCGGGTGCCTTGAAGCCGCACTCGGCGGTGAGCCGGCGCACGCCGAGCAGGGCGACGGCGCCGGAGGCGGCCACCGCGGCGGCCAGCAGCACGGCCATCCGGGCGTAGTCGGCGCGGGTGCCGCCGGAGGAGAGCGCGGGGGCGGCGACTCCGGCGGCGAGCAGGCCGACGGTGAGCAGGGCCATCCGGAACATGAAGACCCGGGTGCGTGCGTGGTAGCCGACGTCCAGGTCGGACGGGGTGGTGAGGTAGGGCACCTGGAAGGCGGCGAACAGCAGGTTCCCGGCGGTGAACCAGCCGCCGACCCAGAGCGCGGCGGCTCCGCCGTGCAGGCCGGGCGGGACGCTGAACAGGGCGGTCAGCGCGGCGCCGAGCAGCAGGCCGACGCGCATCATCCGCCGCCGGTGGCCGTCGCGGCGGGCCTGCCGGTCGGAGCGGGAGCCGAGCAGCGGGTGGGCGAGCACGTCGACGGCCTTGGGCAGCAGCAGGGCGAGGCCGGCCAGGGCGGGGCTGACGCCGAGCACGTCGGTGAGGAAGTACAGCAGCAGGAGTCCGGGCACGGTGACCCAGACGCCCATGCCGACCGATCCGGCGGCGTACAGGGTGAGTGCCCGGCGGCCCGGCTCCGTCCCGGTCACTTCCGGCCCCGGTGGCGGGCGACGACCCCGGCGGCGAGTGCGGCGCCGTCGAGGGCTCCGGCGGCGGTGCGGGCGTGCAGGGTGCGGGCGACGATCCGGTCGGTGAGGGCGGGCAGGTGGCGGGCGAGGAAGAACTCGACGGCGCCCTTGCGGGTGGTGGTGACGTCGCGGTGCGGGCGGGTGGAGAAGGCGGCCTTGTCGATCGCGTCGAGCACGCCCTCCAGCGGCTCGTAGACGCTCATGCCCTCCAGGGAGAGTCCGGCGGCTTTGGTGGAGTCGTGGATCGGGCTGCGCACCGCGGACGGGTAGACGCAGCTGACGCCGACGTGGGTGCCGAGTTCGAGGCGCAGCGCGTCGGCGTAGGCGACCATGGCGCGCTTGGAGGCGCCGTAGGCGGCGGCGAGCGGGAGCTGCATGACGGCCATCCGGGAGGTGACCATGACGACCCGGCCGCGGGCGGCGACCAGGGCGTCCACGCAGGCGGCGGTGGTGCGCCAGGTGCCGAGCAGGTTGATCTCCAGTTGGCGGCGGACCTCGGTGCCGGGGGCGTGCTCGGCGGGGGCGGGGCCGCCGGTGCCCGCGTTGTTGACGAGGACGTCGAGGCCGCCGAGGGTCTGCAGTGCTTCGGCGACGGCGGCGGTGACGCTGTCGTCGTCGGTGACGTCGCAGCGCAGCACGGGGAAGGGTTCGTCGCCGGCGGGGCGCAGGTCGAGGCCGAGGACGTGCGCGCCGGCGGCGGTGAGGCGGGTGCCGAGGGCGCGTCCGATGGTGCCGGAGGCGCCGGTGATCAGCACGCGGCGGCCGCGCGGGTCCTGGCGCCGGTTGAGTACGGTCACGGGGTCTTCTCCTTCTGCGCGCGGCGGGCGCCGGCCTTGAGTTCGCGGGGGACGGCGGCGACGTACTGGTCGAAGTCGATCCGCATCATCGGCCGCTTGTCGCCCCAGCGCCGGACGGCGGCGGCGTGCGCGCGGCGGACGTGTGCGCGCTGCTGCTCGGCGCCGGGGAGGGCGTAGCGTCCGGCGAGGTGGGCGGCGAACAGTCGGCCCTGGGCCTCGACGACGGGGAGCGCGGCGCCGGTGGACTGCATCAGCCCGACGAAGCCGAGCGTCGGGTCGTCGAGGTGGAACACCCTTTGGTAGAGCGGGAGTTGCTCGGGGTCGGGGCCGGTCCAGCGCTGGTCCAGGAAGGGGATCGTGACGCGGTAGCCGGTGGCCCAGACGATGACGTCGACCTGGTCGGTGCGGCCGTCGGTGAAGTGCACCCGGGTGCCGTCGAGCCGGTCGATGCCGGGGCGGGCCTCGATCTCGCCGTGGGTGAGGCGGTGCAGGACGGTGTCGCTGATGGTGGGGTGGTTCTGGAACAGGCCGCCGGCGGGTTCGGGCAGGCCGTAGCGGCCGGGCGTGCCGACGGCGATCTTGAGCACGGTCTGCGCGACGGCCTGCCGGATCCGCCAAGGCAGCACGGCGAGCGCGCCGCCGGTGGCGTCGGCGGGGCGGCCGAACAGGTACTTGGGCACGATGTGGGTGCCGTGCCGGGCGGAGAGCAGCACCGGGCCGTCGGCGGTGTACGAGGCGTCGACGGCGATGTCCATCGCGGAGTTGCCGGTGCCGACGACCAGCACCCGCTTGCCCGCGTAGGCGTCGGCACGGCGGTGGTCGTGGGCGTGCAGCTGGGTGCCGGCGAAGTCGCCGGGGTAGCCGGGGCTGGGCCACTTCGGTTCCCGGTTGTGGCCGTTGGCGACCACCACGGCGTCGTGGCGTTCGCCGTCGACCCGCCAGCCGTGCTCGTCCCGGGCGACCCGTTCGACGTGCGTCCCGAACCTGACCCGCTCGGTGATGCCGAACTCCTCGGCGTAGTCGGCGAGGTAGCGGGCCACCCGGGCGGCGGACGGGTAGTCGGGCCAGTGCGCGGGCATCGGGAAGTCGGCGAACTCGGTGCGGCCCTTGCTGGTGTTCAGGTGCAGGCTGTCGTACGCCGGGGAGCCGCCGGCGCCGTCGTCGCCCGCCCACAGGCCGCCGACGCGGGTGCCGCGCTCCAGGACGGTGACCTCCAGCCCTTGGTCGAGCAGTGCCTTGGCGGCGGCCAGTCCTGCCGCGCCGGCGCCGATCACCGCCACCCTGGTCGTACCCATGCCGGGTGCTCCTCTCGCGGTCCGTGGAAAGGCGCTCATTCAATCGAATGATGGAGTCCGGCACAATGGGTGTTGACCTGCTGTTTATCGCTCCATCACCTGATGGATTTCTTCCGCTGCGGTCCGCTATCCTCGATGCCCATGAGCGCCCTGCCCGAGGACGGCCCCCGCGAACGCATCCTGGCGACCGCCACCCGCCTGTTCGCCGAGCGCGGCTACGACGCCACCAGCACCCGGGCGATCGGCGACGCGGTCGGCCTGAACATCGCCACCGTCGCCTACCACGTCGGCGCCAAGCCCGAGCTGTACCGCGAGGTGATGCGCCGGGCCCACCTCGCCCAGCGCGGGGTGGTCACCGAGTCCCTGACCCGGCTGCACGCCTGCGGCTCCACCCCCGGCGAGACCCGGGCCGCGCTGCTCGCCTTCGTCGACGACTACCTGTCCTTCTGCCTCAACCACCCCGAGGTCCCGGCGCTGTGGATGCGCCGCTGGCTGGCCGAGGGCGCCGACCACTCCGACATCGAGAGCGAGTTCGCCGGCCCGCTGGTCGCCGAGGTGGCCGCCGCCGTCCGCACCGTCCTCGACCGGGCCGGCCTCGGCGCCGGGGCGGACGTCGAGATGCTGGTCTTCACCATCGTCTGGACGTCCCACTCCTTCGGCCAGGCCGGCGTCATCGACCCCGCCGGCACCCGCCGCGGCCCGCTCGACCTCGCCGTCCTGGACCGCTTCCGCCGCCACCTGCACACGGTGGTCACCGCCGTCCTCGACCACGGCTGACCCGGGCCCGGCGGCGCTCGGATCCCCTCACGGCGTCCGGCTTCCGCTCCCGGCGTTCAGCCGCCCAGGCCGGGGACCCAGACCAGCCGCAGCACGTCGACGGTGCGCTGCTCCGGGTCGACGAACAGCTCGGCGGTGACGGACCGGGCCAGCACCACGCTGCGCAGGTCGCCCCACTCGTCCACCGGCGCGCCCGCCCGGTCGTCCAGCAGCACCAGGGCGGCGTTGACGAGCGCGAACAGCACCTCGTCCGTCTTCGAGATCTCCACCATGGTGCGGGCCGGCTGCTCCTGCAGCCAGATCCGCCAGCCGCTCACGCGGCGGCCGCCCCGGCCCGCTCCGACCGCCCCGCCAGCAGCAGCGGCGCCACCGCGGCCCGGAAGCCCGCCCGGTCGTTCCCGTAGGCGGCGGACATCGCCCGCAGCCACCAGGCGCCGATCACCGCCTCGCGTTCCACCGGGTCCTCCAGCGGGCCGAGTTCGCCGTAGAACCGGGCCCGCTCCTCGTACGTGAGCGCCTGCTCGATGCCGTTGATGCTGCGCGGCACGCGCAGCGTTCCGGACTCTGCCGTCGCGGTCATCCCTCTGCCCTCCCACCTGTCTGCTTCGACCGTACCCGGCCCGCGCGGCCGGCGACCCCCTCGGGGACCGCCTTGTTGAGCGAGCGCAGGGCCAGCAGCAGGACGCCGATGTCGTCGATCAGGACCGGGTCGGGCATCAGGTCGACCGGGAAGACCAGGTAGGCGATCGCTCCCCAGAACAGCAGCTTCTTCGACATCGGAATGTTCGTGTCGGCCAACAGCCGCTTGGTGCGCACCAGTTTGACCACCAGTACGATCGCCGCGGCCACCGTCGCGACCAGGAAGACCGCCGCGGCGACCCACAGCAGCGTGCTCGTCCCCTCACTCATCCGTCCACCCCTTCGGTGTTCCCGCCGGTTCCGTCGGAACACTCTTGCCCCGCTCGGGCCGGAGCGTTCCTCCGGAACGGGAAAAGTTGCGGTCCGCCGGGGCGCCTCAGCGCAGCAGCGCGCGCAGGGTGCGGCGGAACAGGAGGCGGCCGCACCAGGCGGTGGGGCGGTCGAGCAGGGCGGGCAGCGGGGCGATCCGCAGGTCCTCGCGCCAGCGGACGACGGCGCCGCCGCGGTGCGGGCGGACGTCGATCTCGGCCCATCCGGTGATCAGCGGGCCGCGTTTGACGAGGCGGCAGCGGCCGGGGCGGCCGGGGCCGGGGGGCTCCCGGTGGACGACGTCCATCACGTCGTCGAAGCCGTACCGGCCGGTGCCGGTGCGGGCGGTGACGGTGCGGCCGTCGGAGCGGACGGTGGTGAACGGCATCGCGTGGCGGGGCCAGTCGGTGACGCGCCGCCAGGCTTCGTCGGGGTCGAGCCCGGTGGCCAGCACGATGCGGAACTCGGTCATCCGCCGATGCTACCGGCCGGGCGGCGGCGGCCCGGGGCGTGGCGCGCCCCGGGCCGGGCCGGGTGTTGCCGGGCCGGTCGGTGTCGGTCGGCACCGGGCCGGTCGGGGCCGGTCGGGGCCGGGCGGGGTCCGGTCAGTGCTGCAGGTGCAGGGCGAAGCCGGTGCGGCCGGCCGGCTCCAGGCCCTCCTTGAGGTGCAGGGCGGGGATCTCGTAGTCGCCGAAGTTCTGCCGGCGGTACGGGACCGGCTCGGTGGTCTCCAGGGTGAGCAGGCGCTGCTCCCAGGCTTCGACGACGGCGGAGTACCGCTCGGGGGCGAGCCGGTCGGCGCCGTGGACGACGAAGGGCGGCAGCACCTCCAGGCCGGGGTAGTACAGGATGCCGTGCTGGATGGGGAACAGCAGGTCGTCGATCGGGCCGTTGATGCCGCGGGCGGCGTAGTGCGACTCGGGGCCGCCGACGGTGACCGAGAGCAGGGCCCGGCGTCCGGCCAGGGTGCCCTCGCCGAAGCGCTCGCCGTACTTGGTGCCGCTGTGCTCGCCGACCCCGTACGCGAAGCGGTAGGTGAAGACCCGGTCGACCCAGCCCTTGAGGATGGCGGGCATGGTGTACCACCACAGCGGGAACTGGAGGATGACGGTGTCGGCCCAGAGCAGCTTCTCCTGCTCGGCGCGGACGTCGGCGGTGAGCTCCCCGGCCTCGAAGGCGCGGCCGGAGTCGAGCGGGACCTTGAGCGGGCTGGAGGCGTGCGGGCCGTAGTCGGCGGCGTCCGCCGCGGCCTTCCAGTCCATCGCGTACAGGTCGCTGACCCGCACCCGGTGCCCGGCGGCCTCCAGGACGGTCACCGCGTGGTCCTTGAGCGAGCCGTTGAGCGACTTCGGCTCGGGGTGGGCGTGGACGATCAGGATCTTCATCGGGGTCTCCTCCGGTCGGGGCGTCCGGCGGCCGTCCCTGCGGCGGCCGCTTCGGCTGCCTCCGATCCTGGCCCTCGCGGCGGCGGCCGTTCAGGGGCTCGGCTTCCGTAGGAACGGACTTCCTGGTACTGGCGGGACCACCCTCGGCGGGCCGCCGCCGGACCGGACCGGGCCATACTCGGGGGCATGGACGATCTCGCGGGCTTCCTGCGGACCCGGCGCGCCCGGGTCGACCCGGCCACGGCCGGCATCCCCGTCGACGGCCGCCGGCGGGTGGCGGGGCTGCGGCGCGAGGAGGTCGCGCACCTGTCCGGGGTGAGCGTGGACTACTACGTGCGCCTGGAGCAGGGACGGGCCACCCAGCCCTCCGAGCAGGTGCTGGACGCGCTGGCCCGGGTGCTGGGCCTGGACGGGACCGAGCGGGGCCACCTGCACCGGCTGGCCCGGCAGCCCCGGCGCCGGGCCAAGGCGCCGGGCGGGCGGATCCGCCCGGAGCTGCTGCGGGTGCTGGACCTGGTCGTCGACGCGCCTGCGGTGATCATGGGCCACCGGCTGGACGTGCTCGCCGGGAACCGCCTGGCCGGGCTGCTCTACGGCCGCCCGGACCCCGCGGGTCTGAACATCGCCCGGCACCTCTTCCTGCAGGAGGGCGAGCACGGCCTCTACGCGGGGTGGGAGACCTGCACCCTCGACGTGGTCGGCCACCTGCGGCTGGCCGTCGGGAAGTACCCGGACGACCCCCGGCTGACCTCGCTGATCGGCGAGTTGGCGATGGGCAGCGAGCGCTTCCGCCGTCTGTGGGCCCGGGCGGACGTGCGCGCCCGCACGCACGGGCGCAAGGCGTACCGGCACCCGCTGGTCGGGCTGCTCGAACTGCACCAGGAGAACTTCGCGCTGCCGGACGGGTCGGGCACCGAACTGCTGGTGCTCACCGCGGCCCCCGGCAGCCCCGCCGAGGACGGGCTGCGCCTGCTGGCGGCCCTGGACGCGGGCGGCGCCGGCGCCCGGGAGGCCGCGGCCGCCCAGGAGGCCGCGGACGCCCGGACCACCGAGTAGTCCGGGCGTCCGCGCTCGGCCGGGTTCGGCCCGCGGCCGCGGCCGGGATCAGCTCGCGGTCGCGGCCGCGCTCGCGGCGAGCGCCTGCGCGACGGTGTCGGCCAGCGGCGTGGTCGGGCGGCCGATCAGCCGGGCCAGATCGCCGCTGCCGCCGGCCAGCAGGCCGCGGGCGATGCCGGAGACGTCCACATCCACCAGGATCTCGGCGAGCTGCGGCGGCAGGCCCGCGCCGGTGAGCACCCCGAGGTTGGCCTCGGCGGGCAGTTCGTGGTGGGCGACCGTCCGGCCGCTCTGCCGGGAGAGTTCGGCGGCGTACTCCTCCAGCGTCCAGGCCGTGTCGCCGCTGAGCTCGTAGGCGCGGTTCTCGTGGCCCTCGCCGGTCAGCACGGCGGCGGCCGCGGCGGCGTAGTCGGCGCGGGTCGCGGCGCCGATCCGGCCGCCCGCGGTGCTGCCGGCCACGCCGTGCTCCAGCTGGACCGGGATCAGCGCGGTGTAGTTCTCGGTGTACCAGCCGTTGCGCAGGAAGGTGTACGGCAGGCCGGAGTCGAGGATCAGCTGCTCGGTGGCCCGGTGCTCGTCGGCGAGCCGGAAGTCGGCGTCCGGACCGCCGAGCACCCCGGTGTAGACCAGCCGGGCGGCCCCGGCGGCCTTCGCGGCCTCGATCACGGCGGTGTGCTGGGCGACCCGGCGGCCGAGCTCGCTGCCGGAGACCAGCAGCACGGTGTCGCCGGGGCGGATCGCCGCGGCCAGCGTCCCGGGCCGGTCGTAGTCGGCGAGCCGCAGTTCGACGCCCCGGGCGGCCAGGTCGGCGGCCTTGCCCTCGTCGCGGACGGCGGCGGCGACCTGGGCGGCCGGGACGCGGGCCAGCAGTTCGTCGATGACGAGGCGGCCGAGCTGTCCGGTGGCGCCGGTGACGACGATGCTCATGGGAATGCAACTCCTGGGGTGGGGCGAAGGGCGGTACGACGGCTGTCGCACCCCA
Source organism: Kitasatospora sp. NPDC004272 (assembly GCF_053603035.1). Lineage (NCBI taxonomy): Bacteria > Bacillati > Actinomycetota > Actinomycetes > Kitasatosporales > Streptomycetaceae > Kitasatospora > Kitasatospora sp. NPDC004272. The sequence goes on from NZ_JBSGET010000036.1 coordinate 8,970, forward strand.
CCGTAGGAAAGCCACTTACGAATCGGAAGTACCCACTTTTGGGTAAGCTACTTCCATGAACCTCAGGGTGAAGGAACTGACCGGCGGACTCCCGGTGAGCGTCAACTCGGAGTGCTGCACCTCGCGCGGCATCCTGGAGCACGTCACCAGCCGCTGGGCGGTACTGGTGCTGGCCGTCCTGCTGGACGGCACCCACCGGTTCAGCGAACTGCGCCGCGCGGTGGGCGGGGTGAGCGAGAAGATGCTCGCCCAGACCCTGCAGACCCTGGAGCAGGACGGCCTGGTGCACCGCGAGGCGCACGCCGTCATCCCGCCGCGCGTCGACTACACGCTGACCCCGCTCGGCGAGGAGGCCGCCCGGCAGGTCTGGGCGCTGGCCCGCTGGGCCGAGTCGCGCACCCCCGAGGTGCTGGCGGCCCGGGCGGCCCACGCCGAGGCGAAGGCGGCGCGGGCGGACGGGTAGGCGGCGGGTGGAGCCGGGGGCAGGCAGCGCCCTCAAGTCCCTTGCACCCCAGGCGTCCTGACGTCCGTTCGAAACTCCGGCCGGACGCCGCCGGCCCGGCCTATACTCCGGGCGTGACCCCCCGGTACCCCGCCCCGACCCCGGCCCCGCTCCGGTGCACCCACTGCGGGCACACCGGACTCGATCAGGGCTTCATCGAGGACGGCGGCCGCGACAGCCGCGGCGACGCCCGGTGGATACCGGGGCCGGTCGAACGCGGGCTGCTGGGCCGGGCCAAGCGCTTCGGCCGGGCCCGGATGCAGATCGACGCCTTCCGCTGCCCGGCCTGCGGCCACCTGGAGCTGTTCGCCCGGACCCGGCTCTCCTGAAAGCCCCCGAAAGCCCGGCGGGCCATGCTCAGGCGGCGGGCGGGGGGCTCCAGTGCGGGTCGCGGCCGAGCAGGCGCAGCACCTGCTCCAACGGGTCGGCCCCGGGCGGGACGTCCAGCGCGGGGGCGAAGGCGGCGCCCGGCGCCTCGCGGGCGGGGCCGGTGGGGACGAGGGCGGCGACCGGCAGGACGGCGGCCAGCAGGTCGGCGTCGAAGGCGGGCCGGACGCCGATCGAGACGGCGACGTCCCAGGCGTGGACGAGGTAGTCCAGGAAGTGGAAGGCGATGGCCTGCGACGCGGGGAACGGGCCGCCGTCGCGGACCTCGGGGAGGTGGAAGGCCCGCTCCAGCACGCCCTCCTCCGCGAAGGCCGCGGCGACCTCCGCCGCCGAGGCGGCGAACACGCCCGCCGGGTCGTCGCCGACCGGGCGATCCGCCCAGTGCGCGAGGTCGCGGCCGTCGCCGCGGGCGGCCGCCGCGAAGCCGTGGTTCTGCCCGGTCATGTGCGCGAGCAGCTGCCCGAGCGTCCAGGGCCCGCAGGGGGTCGGCCGGTCGAGCGCGTCGGCGCCGACCCCGTCGACGACGGAGCGCGCGACCAGCAGTGCGCGCGCGTCGAGGTCCCGGATGTCGGCGGCCCGGGGATCCGCTGCCTGAGTGTCCGTCATGCCGCCGAGCCTACCCGATATTTCAGCACGACCGTACGAATTCTTTTCCGGGCGGGTCCGGGCAAGCCCGGGCAAGCCCGGGCGGGGCGCGCGGAGCGGGCGGGCTCAGAACGTGATGACGGTGGCGCCTTCGAGGGCGAAGCGCACGAACTCGTCCCGGGCCACCTCCAGCCGCAGGCCGCGCCGCAGCAGTGCGGCTTCCGTCCCGTCGGCGCGGGCCGCGTTGACGCAGGCGCCCACCGGGACGCCCTCGGCGATCAGCTCGTCGACCTGCCGGTTGTAGACGGCGGCCGCCCCGGTCGCGTCCCGGTCGCCGAGGCGGCGCTGGGCCGGGCCGAAGCAGAACACCTCGACCTCGCAGCCGCGCTCCGCGGCCACCTCCCGGATCCGCCGGGCCACCCGGGTGCCCGTGGTGAGCGAGTCGTCGTCTTCGTGGAACACGTGGATGACCGTCTTCGGCATGGCCGCACCTACCCGTCGTTCGTGTTGCCCCCCGCGCGTCCCGACCCTACCGGCGTCCCGCTGTTCGGGACGTTCCGTCTCACATCGTGGCGGCACCGGCACCGGCCGAGCGGCGCCGAGGCGGCGTCAGTCGATGCAGAACTCGTTGCCCTCGACGTCCTGCATGGCGATGCACGAGTCGTCGCCGCCGTCGTACAGCAGCTGGACCCGGACGGCGCCGAGCGGCAGCAGCCGGGCGCACTCGGCTTCCAGGGCGGCGAGGCGCTCGGTGCCGATCAGGCCGGTGCCGACCCGGACGTCGAGGTGGACCCGGTTCTTGACGGCCTTGCCCTCGGGGACGCGCTGGAAGTACAGCCGCGGGCCGACGCCGGTGGGGTCGGTGCAGGCGGACCAGGAGCCGCGCTCCTCGGGCGGCTGGGCGGCCTGGTACTCCTCCCAACTGTCGAAGCCCTTGGGGGGATTGGACTCGTAGCCGAGCACCTCGCACCAGAAGCGGGCGACCCGGGCGGGGTCGGCACAGTCGAAGGTGACCTGGAATTGTCTGAGCACTGCCATGCGGTCACCGTAGCAACGCGCCGACCCGGGGGCACCGGATTTTCCGGCGTGCCCGACGGGCCGTCGGGCGCCCCGTCCGACGCCCGTCGGGCCCGGGGGCCGGTTCGGGCGTGGCAGTGCGAGACGCCCTGCAGGACGGCGGCGGGGCGGGGCAGGGCAGGCGGTGGGCAGCGCCTCAGGGGCGTTCGTCGCGCCGGATGGTCCAGTCCTCGTCGTCCGCGTGCGGATCCGGTCCGTGCTCGGCCTCGTAGTCCTCGCGCAGCTTCACGGCCCGCCGGTCGGAGGCTTCGCGCTCCTCGGGCGAGAGGTTCTCCGCCGCGGTGCGCATCTCGCCCAGGCGGGCGCCGATCGCCGACAGGTAGCGGTCGGACTCGATCACGTCCCGCATGCCGATCCGGCCGCTGAGCACCTCGCGGGCCATCTGCCGGAGCTCCGGGCCGACCTTGTCGTTCTTCGCCAACGTCCGCAGGGCGCGGTGCAGTTCGGCGGCCTGCTCGGGGTTGTCGGCGACGTCGAGCAGCTCGTCGTCGGTGATCTCCGGACCCCCGAGGTCGTCGTTCCGTCCTGCCGCCATCGGCCTCTCCCCCGTCGTCGGACGTCTCCCCGCCCGGGCCCGGCCCGGCCCGGGCGGGCGCACCGGCTCGTCGGCCCGCGCGGGGCGGGGCCGGCGACCAGGTGATCATATGTCCTTCCCCAAGGAAGGGTAATGACATTGCCGGGAGCGGGCCGTCACGTCTCCGCGCCCTCCAGGCGGGCCGCCACCATCGCCACGAAGTGCTGGAGCACCGCGAACGGCAGGGTGGGACCGTCGCCGAAGAAGACCACGGGCTGGTCGCCCGGTTCCAGGGCCGGGGCCACCACGGTCAGGGCCGTCGGACCGGGTGCGGGCGAGTCCGGCACGGACGGGGTGCCGCTCGGGACCAGTCGGGCCGCGCTGAGTTCGAAGTGGCCGAGCCGGCTGCCGTCCACGCCCGTCTCGGTGAACAGGGCGCAGTACAGGCCGCCGTCGTGGCTCCAGGTCGTCAGAGACATGGCGGGATGCTGCCACACCGGCCGTTCCCCGCCGACGGCGGCCCCACCGGGGCGGCAACGGGCCCGCTCAGCGCGACCACGCCGGGGCGGCGACGGGCCCGCTCAGCGCAGCAGCGCCGTCCAGTCCGGCAGCCCGCGCAGCACCCCGGGCAGCTCCCGGGCGGTGTCGGTCACCACCCGCAGGCCGAAGGCCCGCTGCCCGGCGTCCGCCTCGCGGTGGCCCATCGCCAGCCACAGGAACCAGGCGGTGGAGGCGAGTTGGCTGCGCAGCAGGCCCGCGAAGGCCGACTCCTCGGCCGGGCCGCCCGGGCCGCCGGCGTCCAGGTAGGCGGCGAGCAGCGGCCGCACCGTCCGGGGGTCGGCGCTGACGGCGGGCCCGTTGAAGGGGGTGGCCAACCGGAAGGCCACGCTCACCGCGTCCCACCAGGGGACCTCCGGCCGGACGCTCTCCCAGTCGATCAGCGCGTACCCGCCGGGCGTGCGCAGCACGTTGGCCCGGGAGGTGTCGCCGTGCACCAGGACGGCGGCGGGGGCGGCGCGCTGCGCGTCCCGCACCAGGGCGATGGCGTCGGCGACCGCCGGGAGCAGCGCCCGGGCCGGGGCCGCCACCGGGAGGCCGCCGGTCTCGGCCTCGGCCACCCACTCCCGCCACTCCTCGACGGGGTGCGGCGCGGGCGGCTGCTCCCCGCCGGTGTCCAGCACCGCGATCCGGGCCAGGGTGCGGCCCGTCCACTCGGTGGCCGCCACGAGATCGGCGCCGGGGCGCCGCAGGTCGTGCCCGTCCAGCCACTCGCCGACCTGGACGACCCCGTCACCGGCGAGCCGGTGCCAGTAGCCGACGGCGGGGCGGGGCGGCTCGACGGGGCGCGGCATCTCGATACCCGCCGCCAGCGCCGCCCGCTGCAACCTCCGCACCCGGTGGGCCTGTTGGTGGTGCCATTCGCTGCGCAGCCGACCCGTCCGCACCGTCCAGCGCCCGCGCGCGGTCTCCAGCACCCGGGCCCCGGTCGGGGCGCCCCCGTTGTCGAGCACCCGCCACGGCCCCGACGGCTGCCCCAGCCCGAAAGCGGCTGCCACCGCGTCCTGATCGATGTCCACCCCCCGAGTCTCTGCCTCGCCCCCGGCCCGACGCACCCGGTTTTCCCAGCACCCCGGCGCCGCCCGGCCGCACGGTCACGACACCTCGTCGCCCCCCGCACGCATGAACGCGCCCCCGGCACAGCCCCCTTCACCACCCAGCCCAGCGCCCCCTCACACCACCGCCCCCAACCGCACCACCACCTCCGCCACCTCCACCCCCCACCGCCCCGCACCCACCGCCAACCGGCCACGCACGCCCCGCAATTCGCGGCGACACCCTCTCCCCTCCCCCCTCACCACCCAGCCCAGCACCCCCTCACACCACCGCCCCCAACCGCACCACCACCTCCGCCACCTCCGCCACCTCCACCCCCCACCGCCCCGCACCCACCGCCAACCGACCGCGCACGCCCCGCAGTTCGTGGCGGACCAGGGCCGGGAGCGGGGTGTCGTCGGTGTCGAGGAGGGGGGCGAGGGCGGCGAGGGCGGCGTGCGGGTCGTCGGCGCAGAGGTGGCAGTCGGCGATGCGGACGGTGAGCATGGCGCGGGCGACCGGGAGTTGGCCGTCGGCGAGGAGGTCGAGGGCGGCGGTGGCGGCGGTCAGGGCGCGGCGGGCGAGCCGGGGGTCGGCGGTGGCGGCAGCCAGGTCGCGCAGGGCCGCGGAGGAGCCGGATTCGACCCGGAGGCGGAGTGCGGCGGGGGCCAGCCAGGGGACGCGGGCTTCGGTGTCGGGGAGGTCCTCGGGTCGGTCGAGGCGCTGGCGGGCGCGGCCGATGTGGCGGACGGTGGCGTGGATGTCGCCGGCCAGGGCGGTGGCGCGGGCTTCGCCGAGGGTGGCGAGGGTGTCGGACCAGTGGCGGCCGGGCGCGGCGCGGCGGATCTCGCGGGCGTAGTCGCCGGCGGCGGCGGGGTCGTCGTCGAGGAGGCCGAGGACGGCCATGTCGCTGAGGGCGGCGGCCTGGGTGGTGGGGTCGCCGGCGAGGGCGGCCCAGCCGAGGGCGCGGTCGAAGCAGGCCATCGCGGTGGCGGGGCGGCCGCCGTGCAGGCGCAGGCTGCCCGCGGCGTGGGCGTACTCGGCCGCGAGCCGGGCGAGGACGCGGCGGTGGCGGACGGGTGCGTCGGCGAGGCGGGCGACGACGGCGCGCAGGGTGCCCTCGATCACGCTGCCGGGTCCGCGTTCGCCCACGGCCCTTTCGGCGCTGTGGAGTTGGGCGCCGAGGACGGCGGCGAGGGCGTGCACGGTGTCGGTGTCGAGGGGGGCGGCGGGGTCGGCGCAGAACGCGGCGTGCAGGGCGAGGGCGGCGGCGGGGGGCGGGGGCTGGCAGCCGGTGGCGCCGTGCAGCGGGCACTGGACGTCGTGGTCGGGGAGGCTGGCGGGGCAGTCGTCGACGGGGACGGGGGCGGTGGGGACGGGTCCGCCGGTGGCGGGCAGCGGGGGGCGCAGCAGGTGCGGGGGGAGGGCGGGGCGGTCGCCCTCGGCGCTCTCGGCGCGGTGGTAGCTGCGGGTGAGTTCGCCGCCGGTGCCGAGGAGTTCGTCGATCTGTCGGACGAGGCGGGGGGTGGCGCGGCGGGCGCCGTGTTCGAGGCGGCTGACGGCGGTGTGGTCGTAGCCGACGGCGGTGCCGAGTTGGGCCTGGGTCCAGCCGGCGTGGCGGCGCCAGTGGCGCAGCAGGGCGCCGAATTCCTGCCAGCTTCCGCCGTCCGGCAGTTCGACCGGGTTGGGTGCGCCCAGCATGCGCCGACACCTCCCCCGCGTCCGGTCCTGTTCCCGTACGAGACGGTACCGGTCCCGACCGGCCCCGTACATGGCGTGGTCTGTACCTCTTCTTTGCCATCGCCCTTGTTCGGGCCCTTGTCCGGGCCCCGTCCGGAGCGGTTCGCACCCCTTGCTGACCCGGCGCCAATTCTCTTCTAGATCAACGCCTTTGACGGAATTTGCCATCACGTGCCGGGGATTGTCAGCTCCGTTGACCGGGCCATGGCGGCGGTGTGAGGGTTCCGGGCACCCCCACACCCGAAGAGCTGAGGAGCTCTGATGAAACGCAGATTGCTGACCGCCGGCACCACCCTGGCCGTGCTGGGAGGCATGCTCGGTGGTTTCGCCGGACAGGCGAACGCCGCGCCTCCCCTCGCCCCGCCGGCCCCCACCCCGCTGGCCGCCGCCGTCTCCGCGGCGGACCTGGCGGCGTCGGCCGGGCTGGACGCACTGGCCAAGGGCCCGGACGAGAGCTACGAGCGCCGAGGCGTCACCCAGTTCCTGAACGGCCTGTACTCGGTCTCGTACGAGCGCAGTTACAAGGGCCTGCCGGTGGTCGGCGGCGACGCGGTGGTGCTCGCCGACGGCCAGGGCAAGGTGCGCGGCGTGCAGAACGCCGCGTCCGGGCCGGTCGGCGTGCCGACGAAGGCGAAGGTGAGCGCGGCGGCCGCGGAGAGGGCGGCGCGCGCGGAGCTGGCGAAGGTCGACTCGGCCGAGGCGCCCCGGCTGGTCGTCCGGGTGAAGGACGGCACCTCCCGGCTGGCCTGGGAGTCGGTGCTGACCGGTTCGGCCGAGGGCCGGCCCAGCCACCTGCACGTGTTCGTGGACGCGGTCACCGGCGAGGTGGCCGACAGCTACGACGACGTCAAGGCCGGCACCATCAACAGCAAGTGGAACGGCCCGGCGGGCCTGACCATCAACACCACCGGTTCGGGCAGCTCCTACTCGCTGCGCGACCCGAGCCGTCCGGGCCTGCAGTGCTCGGACTACTCGACCGGTCAGGTCTTCAGCAAGTCCACCGACTCCTGGGGCACGGGTGCCGCCACGTCCAAGGAGACCGGCTGCGCCGACGCGATGTTCGCGGCGCAGAAGGAGTGGGACATGCTCCGGGACTGGCTGGGGCGCAACGGCCACAACGGCAACGGCGGCAGCTGGCCGGTCAAGGTCGGCCTGAACGACGTCAACGCGTACTGGGACGGCTCGACCATCTCGATCGGCCACAGCCAGTCCAACGAGTGGATCGCCGCGATCGACGTGGTGGGCCACGAGTTCGGCCACGGCCTGGACCAGTACACGCCGGGCGGCGCCAACAACGAGGCGGGCCTGGGCGAGGCGACCGGCGACATCATGGGCGCGCTGACCGAGGCGTACGCCAACGAGCCGGCCCCGTACGACTCCCCGGACTACACGGTCGGCGAGATGATCAACCTGGTCGGGCAGGGCCCGATCCGGGTGATGTACAACCCCTCGCAGGTCTCCGGCAACCCGAACTGCTACTCGGCGTCGATCCCCAACACCGAGGAGCACGCGGCGGCCGGCCCGCTGAACCACTGGTTCTACCTGCTGGCCGAGGGCTCCAGCCCGGGCGGCGGCAAGCCGTCCAGCCCGACCTGCAACTCCTCGTCCGTCACCGGCATCGGCATCCGGGACGCGGGCCGGGTCTTCTACGGCGGCATGCTGCTCAAGACCAGCGGCATGACGTACAAGAAGTACCGGACCGCGACCCTGACCGCGGCCAAGAACCTCGACGCGAGCTGCAACTTCTTCAACCGCACCAAGGCCGCGTGGGACGCCGTCAGCGTGCCGGCCCAGGCCGGCGACCCGACCTGCGCCGCGACCAACAACGACTACTCGCTGGCGCTGAGCCCCTCCTCGGGCTCCGTGCAGGCGGGCAGCTCGACCAGTGCGACGGTCTCCACCGCCGTCACCGCGGGCTCGGCCGCGAGCGTCTCGCTGTCGGTGACCGGCGCGCCCACCGGCACCACCGCGACCCTCTCCCCGTCCAGCGTGCAGTCCGGCGGCTCGGCGACGCTGAGCGTCAACGTCGGCGCGAACACCGCGGCGGGCACCTACACCCTGACCGTCACCGGCACCGGCCCGGCCACCCACACCGCGCAGTACCAGCTGACGGTGACCGGCGGCGGGGGCAACCCCGGCGGCTCGGCCCCGGACATCAACGTGGCCAACGTGCAGACGCACCTGAGCCAGCTGTACACGGTCGCCCAGCAGAACGGCGGCAACCGCCGGGCGGGCACCGCGGGCTACACCCAGTCGCTGGCGTACGTGAAGGGCAAGCTGCAGGCGGCGGGCTACACCGTCACCGAGCAGACCTGCACCTCGTGCACCTACACCGCCAACAACCTGATCGCCGACTGGCCGGGCGGCCCGTCCGACCAGGTCACCATGTTCGGCGCCCACCTGGACTCGGTCTCGGCCGGCCCGGGCATCAACGACAACGGCTCCGGCTCGGCCGTGCTGCTGGAGAACGCGCTCGTCCTGGCGCAGCAGAACCCGACCATGAGCAAGCACGTCCGGTTCGCCTGGTGGGCCGGTGAGGAGCAGGGCCTGCAGGGCTCGCAGTACTACGTGGGCCAGCTCTCCTCGGCGCAGCGCTCGGCGATCAAGGGCTACTACAACTTCGACATGGTCGGCTCGACCAACGCCGGCTACTTCATCAACAACGTCAACTCGGCCACCGCCGCGCCGCTGAAGGCGTACTGGGACTCGCTGAACCTCCAGCCGGAGGAGAACGTCGAGGGCCAGGGCCGTTCCGACGACTACTCCTTCCAGCAGGGCGGCATCCCGACCTCCGGCTACGCCGCGGGCGCCGACGCCACCAAGACCCCTGCGCAGGCCACCAAGTGGGGCGGCACCGCGTACGCGTCCTACGACTCCTGCTACCACTCCTCCTGCGACACCACCTCCAACGTCAACGCGACGGTGCTGAACCGGAACGCCGACGGCGTGGCGTACGCGATCTGGAAGACCTCGGTCGGCGGCACCACCACCCCGGTCAACGACTTCACCCTCGCGGTGAACCCGTCCACCGGTACCGTCCAGGCGGGCTCCGCGGCCAGCGCCACGGTCTCCACCGCCACCAGCTCCGGCAGCGCGCAGACCGTGTCGCTCACCGCGAGCGGCGCCCCGTCCGGCGCCACCGTCTCGTTCAGCCCGTCCTCCGTCACCAGCGGCGGCAGCGCGACCCTGACGGTCTCCACCTCCTCCTCCACCCCCGCCGGGACCTACACCATCACGGTCACCGGCACCGGCTCCTCCGCCACCCACGGCACCGGCTACACCCTGGTCGTGAACGGCGGCGGCACCGGCGGCGGCACCTGGGCCGCGGGCGTGTCCTACAACGCGGGCGACGTGGTCACCTACAACGGCGTCAGCTACAAGTGCCTGCAGGCCCACACCTCGCAGAGCACCTGGACGCCGGACGTCGTCCCGGCCCTGTGGCAGCGCCTGTAGCCACCGGGAACACGCCGGCGACGACGACGGCGGTGAACGGGTAACCAGCACGGCGGGTGTGCCGCGACCGGTTGGGGGACGGGTCGCGGCACACCTGCGTTCCCGTCCCCTCCCGTGCCCTCCCCCGTCCTCCCGTCCCCTCCCCGCGCCCTCCCCCGTCCTCCCCTCCCCTCCCCGCGCCCTCCCGGCGCCCTCCCGGGCCTTACGCCGCACAGACGTGCGGTGCACGTACGATGACCGCCGTCCGGAGCGGGGTCTCCGGCCGACTACCGGGGGGAGGTCGTCCGTGTCGCGCGACGACGGGGTGCTGCTGCGGGCCGAGGGGGTGGCGCTGCGCTACGGGACGCTGCCCGCGCTGCACGGGGTGGACGTCGCGGTGGCGGCGGGCACCGTCACGGCGGTCACCGGCCCCAGCGGCTCCGGCAAGTCCTCGCTGCTGCACTGCCTGGCCGGGGTGCTGCGCCCCACCGGCGGGCGGGTGCTGTTTGAGGGCCGCGACCTGGCCGCGCTGTCCGACCGGGAGCTGTCCGCCGTGCGCGCCCGCAGTTTCGGCTTCGTCTTCCAGTTCGGCGACCTGGTACCGGAGTTGACGCTGGCCGAGAACGTCGCGCTGCCGCTGGTGCTGGCCGGGCAGCGCGGGCGGCGGGCCCGCGGCCCGGTGCTGGAGCTGCTGGCCCGCCTCGGCATCGACCACCTCGCCGACCGCCGTCCCGCCCTGGTCTCCGGCGGGCAGGCGCAGCGCGCCGCGGTCGCCCGCGCCCTGGTGCACCGCCCGGCGGTGCTGTTCGCCGACGAGCCGACCGGCGCGCTGGACCGGGCCGCGGGCCGGCTGGTGCTCGCCGAACTGCTCGCGCTGAGCGCCGAACGCGGCACCGCCGTGGTGCTGGTGACGCACGACGAAACGGTGGCCGCCGCCGCCGGACGGCGGCTGGACCTGGTCGACGGCCGGATCTCCGCCGGGGCCGCGCGGTGACGGTGCTGCGCCTGGGCTGGGCGCTGACCCGGGGCGCGGGACGGCGGGGCCGCTGGCGGCTGCTGCTGATGGCGCTGGGCGCGGCCCTCGGCGCGGCCTGCCTGGCCGCCGTGCTGACCCTGCCGCAGCTGCTGGAGGCCCGCACCGTCCACGAGCAGCACCGCACCCCGTACCCGGCGCAGGCCGGCACGCCCGCCCTCGACGGCGCCGCCTTCCGTACCGTGCAGGGCAGTTGGGGGACGGACGCGCTCACCGAGGTGCTGATCGCCGCCCCCGGACGGGTCGTCCTGCCCGGCGGCGCGACCGCGCCGCGCCCCGGCGAACTGCTGGTCTCCCCGCGCCTGCGCGAACTGCTGGCCGCCGAGCCCGCGCTGCGCGAGCGCCTGCCCGGCACCGTCGCGGGCGTGCTGCCCGGGGCGCTGCTGGCCGCGCCCGACGAGCTGTACGCCTACCTCGGCGTGCCGCGGGGGCAGTTGGAGCAGGGGCAGCCGCTGGGCGGTTTCGGGCTGGCGTTCCGGCCGCCCGCGCTGCTCGACGGGAAGACGCTGCACCTGCTGGAGTTCATGCTGGCGGTGTTCGTGCTGCTGCCGCTGGGCCTGTTCCTGGCGGGCTGCAACCGGCTGTCCGCGGCGAGCCGGCTGCGCACCCTGGCGGCGCTCCGGCTGACCGGGATGTCCGCGCGGGACGTGCGCCGGCTGAACGCGCTGGAACCGGCCGGGGCCGCGCTGCTGGGCGCGGCGGCGGGCCTGGCCGGGTACGCGCTGGCGGCCCGGGCCGGCGGCCGGGTCGGACTGCCGGGGCTGGTCTGGTTCCCCGGGGACGCCGCGCCGTCGGCGACCACCGTGCTGCTGTGCCTGCTGGGCCTGCCCGCGGGCGCGGTGCTGATCTCCCGGGCGGGGACGTCCGCGCTGACCGACCGCCCGCTGGAGGACCGCCGCGAGCGGCCGCCGCGCGCACCCTCCCGGTGGCGGCTGCTGCCGCTCGCGGCGGGCCTGGCCGCGCTCGGCCTGCTGTGGCTCGCCCCGTCCCGCTCCGGGCGCCCCGCCGGGGCGCTGTCCGCGCCGCTGCTGCTGGCCGGGGTGGTCGCCACCGGGTACGGGGTGGTCGCCTGCTACCCGCTGGCGGCCCGGTTCCTGGCCCGGCGGGCGGCCCGCGACCCGCGTTCGCTGTCGGTGCTGCTGGGCGCGCGCCGCGGCGAACTGGAACCGGGCGGGGCGGTGCGGGCCACCGCCGGGCTGGTGCTGTTCGTCTTCGCCCTGGGCCTGGCGCACGGCGTCTTCCGCGACTGGCACGCGGCCGCGCAGCCGCGGCGGCCGGTGCAGTACGTCGGCGTCGTCGGCGCGGAGGCCCCCGGGCTCGACCCGGCCCGGCTGCGCGCCCTGCCGGGCGTGGACGGGGCGGTCCTGACCGTGCGCAACCTGGTGCCGCCGCCCAGCACCGTCCCCGGCCACCGGCCGGTCACCGCCACCGCCCTGCTCGGCACCTGCGCGGACCTGGCCCGGTTCACCGCCGCGCCGCCGCTCGGCTGCACCGACGGCGTGCCGCTGCTGCTGGACACCGGGAACGGGGTGCCGCTGCCCGAGCCGGGCACCGAACTGCGCTTCCCCACCGGCCCGGGCGCCGAGTCCGGCGGCGGGACGGACGGCGGCTCCGGCGGCAGCCCGGGCAGCGGGTCCGGCGGCGGGACGGACGGCGGATCCGGCGGCAGCCCGGGCAACGGGTCCGGCGGCGGGACGGACGCCGTCACCGTCCGGGTGCCGTCCGCACGGGCCTCGGTCAGCTGGCCGGCCGACTCCCCGCTGTACGGCACGGACCTGCTGCTGCCCACGGACACCCTGCCGGACGGCGCCGCCGCCACCGGCACCCTCACCCTGGCCGCCCGGGCGTCCACCGCCACCGTGCAGCGGGTGCTCGGCGGGCTCGCCGCGGCCGCGCCCGCCGCCGAACCGGTGCTGTACGGCGTCGACACCGACGGCCTGCGCAAGGCCCGGCTGGTCGACTCCCTCTACACCGCGGGCACCGCGCTCGGCGTGGCCGTCACCGTCCTGGCCCACCTGGTCGCCGCGCTCGACCGGGCCCTGGAGCGCCGGCGCAACGTCACCGCGCTGACCCTGATCGGCGTCCCGCGCCGCACCCTGCGCCGCGCCCAGGTCGTCCAGACCGTGCTGTTCCTCGGCTGCGGCCTGCTCCCGGCGGTGGCCGCCGGCGCGCTGGCGGGGCGCGCCTACGACGCGTACGGCGGACTGGTCCACGCGTGGGACTGGCCCGCCTTCGCCCGCACCCTCGCCGCCTGCGCGGCGGTGCTCGCCGTCGCCGTCCTGGGCGCGCTGCCGCTGCTGGTGCGGCGGATCGACCCGGCGCTGATCCGCCGCGACTGAGCCCCCGTCGCCCGACGCCCCGCCCACCCCTACCCACGCCCCACCCCATCCACCGCCGTCACCCGCCTCCCGGCGGCGCGGCCCGAGCGCCCCGAGCGGGAGCCACCGTGAACACCGCAGCCACCGCCCCCGGTTCCGACCCGGGAGCCGCACCCGATCCCCTGTCCGAGCCCGGATCCGAGGAGCCGCTCCCCGCCGCCGGGTCGGAGGGGCCGGCGAAGCCGTTGCTGCGCCGGGTGCTGGGCCGCTCCCGCGGCCGCACCGTGCTGGGGTGCGTCGCCTCGGCGCTGCTGCTGGCCCTGCTGATCAAGACCTTCCTGGTGCAGGTCTTCGTGATCCCGTCCGGCTCGATGATGGGCACCCTGGAGAAGGGCGACCGGGTCGCCGTGGACAAGTTCAGCCCCTGGCTGGGCGACCGGCCGCAGCGCGGCGAGGTGGTGGTCTTCAAGGACCCGGGCGGCTGGCTGGCCGAGGCGCCCGACTCGGGCACCTTCGTGCGGAGCGTGCTGAGCGGCCTCGGCCTGGTGCCCGCCGCGAACGAGAAGGACCTGATCAAGCGGGTGATCGCGGTCGGCGGCGACACCGTCGAGTGCGACGCGGGCCAGCCCGTCCGGGTCAACGGCACCGCCCTGGACGAGCCCTACATCTACCCCGGCTCCACCCCCTGCGACGACTTCCCGGTCGGCACCGTCCACGTCCCGAAGGGCTTCCTGTGGGTGATGGGCGACCACCGCAACGACTCCGCCGACTCCCGCTACCAGCAACTCCACAACCCGGGCGGCGGGTTCGTCCCGGTCGACGACGTCATCGGGCGCGCCCGCGTCCTGGTCTGGCCCGTGGGCCGCTGGACCACCCTGCCGATCCCCCCGACCTTCGGGCGCATCGGCGGCTGAGCCCGCCGCCCCCGGGCTCGTCCACGGACTCGTCAACGGGCTCGTCCACGGGCCCGGATGAGTATCCGGACTCAGGCCGGACGGGCCGCTGCGGCGGCATCATGGACGGGCCGCCGCGGGGTGTCCCGGCAGCGTCCGATCCTGAAACGGGGAGCAGTCCACCCATGCTGAGCGCCGTCGCCAGTGCCGTCGTCCCGGTCCTCGGGCGGTTCAGCGTGAGCGTGGAGGAGGGTGCGGTGCTCGCCCCGGGGAGCATCGTCGCGCCCAACCACTCCTCGCTGGTCGATCCGGGCGTGGTGCTCGCCGCCGTACGGCGCCTGGGCGTCGAGCCGGTGGTGCTGGCGACCGCCGGACTGTGGCGGATCCCGCTGCTGGGCCGGGTGCTGGCCCGCGAGGGGCACGTCCCGGTCCACCGCGGGACGGCGCGGGCCGCCGAGGCGCTGGCCGCCGCCGCCGAGGCCCTGGCCGCCGGGCGGGTGGTCGTCATCTACCCCGAGGGCCGGCTGCCCCGCCGGGTGGACGCGGCCGACGGCCCACCCGGCCCCTTCCGCAGCGGTCTGGCCCGGTTGGCCGCCGGTGGCGCGCCGGTCGTCCCGCTCGGCCAGGCCGGGGCCCGCCGGATCAGCTCCGGCTCCACCGCCAAGCAGCTCGCGGGCGTCCTCACCGCGCCGCTGCGCCGCCCCCGCGTGCACGTCCACGTCGGGGCGCCGCTGGTGCTGCGCGGCGACGTGGCGGCCGCCACCGAGCAGGCCCGCACGGCGGTGACGCGGGCCTGGCGGACGGCGTCCGAACAGCTGGCGGGTGCCCGGCGCGGTCCGCAGGAGCAGGTCTAACCCGCCGTCAGCCGCTCCAGCCACTCGTGGCCGGGGTGGGTCCTGCGCAGCCAGCGGACCAGGTCCGCCCGGCGGGTGCGGTCGAGGCGGGGGAGGACGCGTTCGAAGTCGGCGCGGTCCTTGTCCCGGGTCGCCTTGGCCTTGAAGAGCAGCACCAGTTCGGGGCGCAGGTACGGGATGCCGTCGGCGGTCCGCTCGACGATCCGGTGGTAGGGCAGGCGCAGTTCCTCGTCGCGCCGGCAGATCCAGGTGTCGCCGTCGTGCGGTTCGCGGAACACGTCGAACCGGTACCGGCCGCTCGCCGGGTCGCGGGCCCAGGTCTGCCGGGTCGCGGCCAGCGCTTCCGGTCCGGCGTCCGGCCAGGTCACTCCCCCACCGACCGCGTCGAACGCCAACTCGGGGAAGTGCGAGCGCAGTTCGCCGAACGCGCCGGCCGGTACCGCGACCTCCAGGTCCCCGTGCGGCCGGGTCTGCCCGCCGAGGAACAGGTCCAGGGCCCAGCCCGCCGCCACGTACCAGGGCGCGGCGAGCCCTTCCAGCCGCCGGGCGACCCGTTCGGGCCGCCAGGCCGCGGCCCAGCGCGCGTCGGTCTCCGCCGGGTCCGCCCGTACGCCGCCGGGCGGCGCTCCCTGAGTGTCCATCCCCCGAACCTAGCGGGCCGCCGCCCGCTGCTATCCCCCCGGCAACACCGCCGTCCTCTCCCCGGGGCCGCCCGTCCGTGCGAGGATCGGCCGCCATGGAGATCATCGACAGCGGGCGCTTCCGCCCCGCCCCGGACGGCTCGGCCCACTACGCGGAGCACCTGAGCGTGCCCGCGCTGAGCTTCGGCACCTACTCCCTCCCGGCGGGCCGCACCGACGACCAGTCACCGCACCTGCAGGACGAGGTCTACGTGGTCACCCGGGGCCGGGCCCGGTTCACCTCCGGCGGCCGCACCGTCGACGTCGGCCCCGGCAGCTCGCTGTTCGTCCCGGCCCGGGAGGAGCACCGCTTCCACGACATCACCGAGGACCTGGTGGCCCTGGTCTTCTTCGCCCCGGCCTACAGCGGCGTCCCCGGCCCGGCCGAGCCGGCCTGAGCAGGGTCCCGGGGCGTGGAGGCGGGCTGACGGAGCGTCCGGGGTCGTGGGCGGCGGGGTGTTCGGTTCGGGCGCGTCCTTCGGTGGGCCTATAGTGCTGGCCGACCGTCCCCCTCCGCCCCGCCCCGCCCCGCCGCGCCGCGTGCCGCCGCCGCGGGGGCCCGACCCCTGGAGCCGCGCCCGATGACTGCCGCCTGTCCCGCCTGCTCGACGGCCGATCGGACGCTGCTGGTGACGGCCGCGCTGCACGACCCGGCCGACGCGCTGGACCGTCCGACCCGCAGGCTGCTGGACGTGCCGCGCGAGCCGAAGAACCCGAGCCGGGGCAGCGTGGTCCTGTTCGTGCTGGCGGGCTTGCAGGCGCTCTGGATCGTCAGGTCGATCGCCGACGTGCAGCACGCGTCGGGCCCGGACACCCCGTACGCGGTGATCGCGCTGCTGGTGCACGTGGCGCTCTCGGCGGTCCTGGCCGTGGCCGGCGGGCTGGTGCGCCGGGCGGACCTCCGGCGCCGCGCCCTGCAGGGCCACTGGCCGCTCTCGTACGAGCAGTGGACGCTGGTGCACAAGGTCTGGCGGGCGGCCTGGCTGTGCCGGAACTGCCGGGTGGCGTTCTTCCCGCTGGGCGCGCTGCGGCCGGACTTCCCGGCCTCTCCCCCGCTGCGGTACGAGCACTTCCAGGACTGGCTGAACGAGACCGCCCGGCAGACCGAACTGGCGGGCGGCTTCGCCCCCACCGACCGGAAGCCCGCCGCGCCCGCCGCCTGACGGCGCTCCACCGGCGGGCAGCGGCTTCTCCCCGACGGGCTGTCAGCTCCCTCGCCGGGAACGGGCGGTGAGCGTGTCCCGGAGGGCGGGGCCGCGGGCGGCGGGCGGCGGACGGGGCGTCAGGAGAGCGGGGTGTAGACCCGTTCGATCTGCTGGGTGCCGTTCTTGGTGCGGTAGGAGCGGGTCCAGCGGCTGGTGGCGTCGGCGCGGGTGCGGTCGGACAGGACGTAGTAGTCCATCTGGGCGCGGTCGGCGGTGATGTCGAGGACGCCGTAGCCGTGCGAGTCGAGGTCGGTCCACTTGACGTGCCGGTTGGCGGCCTGGATCGCGGCGGAGGCGACCAGCGAGAGCGTGCCGGGGGCGACCTTGAGGATGTCGTCGATGTTGTCGCTGGTGACGGAGGTGACCACGAACTCGGTGGCCGCGCTGCCGGAGGCGGGGTAGGTGGCGGCTTCGAAGGGGACGTCGCAGGCCCAGGCGGAGTGGATGTCGCCGGTGAGAAAGACGGTGTTGGTGATGTGCCGGTCCTTGAGGTGGCCGAGCAGTTCGCGCCGGTCGTGGGTGTAGCCGTCCCACTGGTCGACGTTGACGGCGAGGCCCTCGCCGGGCAGGCCTAGCAGTTGGGCGAGCGGGCGCAGCAGGTAGTCGGGCACCGAGAGGAAGGCCACCGGGGAGATCATCACCTCGTTGCCGACCAGCCGCCAGGTGGTGTCGGAGGCGGCCAGTCCGGCCTTGAGCCAGTCGAGTTGGGCCCGGCCGGTGATGCTGCGGTCGGCGGAGTCGACCTCGCCGTTGCCGACGGACGCCTGCTGGGAGCGGAAGGAGCGCAGGTCGAGCAGGTGCAGGTCGGCGAGCTTGCCGTAGCGCAGCCGCCGGTAGGTGGTGCCGGCGACGGAGGGCCGGACCGGCATCCACTCGAAGTAGGCCTGCTTGGCGGCGGCGACCCGGTCGGCCCAGTCGCCCTCGGTGCCGGGGGTGTGGTTCTCGGCGCCGCCGGACCAGGCGTCGTTGGCGAACTCGTGGTCGTCCCAGATCGCGATGGTGGGGACGGCGGCGTGCAGGGCCTGGAGGTCGCCGTCGGTCTTGTAGCGGCCGTGCCGGGTGCGGTAGTCGGCGAGGGTGAGGATCTCGTGGGCGGGGGCGTGCGGGCGCACCACGGTGCCGCGGGCGGCGTAGGCGCCGGTGGCGTACTCGTAGATGTAGTCGCCGAGGAACAGGAAGGCGTCCAGGTCGCCGCGGGCGGCGAGGTGGCGGTAGGCGGCGAAGTACCCGGCCTCCCAGTTGGCGCAGGAGGCGACGCCCAGGCGGAGCCGGTCGAGCGGTGCGTCGGCGGCGGGGGTGGTGCGGGTGCGGCCGGCGGGGGAGGCGGCGCCGTCGGCGAGGAAGCGGTACCAGTAGGCGGTGTCGGGGCGCAGGCCGCGGACGTCGGCCTTGACGGTGTGGTCGGTCGCGGCGGTGGTGGTGACGGTGCCGGTGGCGACGACGGCGGTGAAGTCGCGGTCGGTGGCCACCTGCCAGCGGACGGCGGTGTCGGGGCCGAGGCCGGAGCCGGGTTCCGCGTCGGCGGTGGGGGTGAGGCGGGTCCACAGCAGGACGCCGTCGGGCAGCGGGTCGCCGGAGGCCACGCCGTGCAGGAAGCGCGGGGTGTCGGCGGCGTCGGCGCGTCCGGCGGCGGCGGTGAGCGGCAGGGCGAGGGCCCCGGCGGTGAGGGCGGCGGCCTGGATCACCCGGCGGCGCGGCGGGCGGGACGCGGTGGCGGACGCGGTGGCGAGCGCGACGGCGGCGGGCGCGGTGGTGCTGGTGGATTCGGTCACGCCACCAGAGACTTACCCACCGGTAACGGCTTGTCCAGAGCGCGTCCCGACTGTTCGTCGGGCCTTCACCTCGGTGCGGCCGGCCCCCCGCTCCCCCGTCACAGCCGGTCGGCGTCGAGCACCGCCCGGACGAACTCGCCGGGCGCCTCCTGCGGCAGGTTGTGGCCGATCCCGTCGAGGGTGCGGTGCAGGTAGGGTCCGGCGAACCGGTCGCGGTAGCCGCGGCTGCGGCCGGGCGGGGTGAACGGGTCGAGGGCGCCGTCGAGGGTGACGGTGGGGACGGTGATCACCGGCCGGTCGGCGAGCCGCCGTTCGTCGGTGTCGTAGCGGCGTTCGCCGCTGGCCAGGCCGAGCCGCCAGCGGTAGTTGTGCACCACGATCTCGGGGTAGTCGGGGTTGTCGAAGGCGCTGGCGGTGCGGTCGAACACCTCTTCCTCGAACCGCCAGGTCGGCGAGACGGTCTGCCACACCAGTCGGCACAGGTCGCGGCGCAGCCGGCGGTCGAGCAGGGCGCGGCGGCCGCGTTCGGTGCTGAAGTAGTACTGGTACCACCAGGCGTGTTCGGCCTCCGCGCCCAGCGGGTCGGCCTGCGCGTGGACGTCGGTGATCAGGTAGCCGCCGCCGGAGACCAGCGCCTTGACCCGCTCGGGGCGCAGCGCGGCGACGATGGCGGCGGTGCGGGCGCCCCAGTCGAATCCGGCGAGCAGGGCGCGGCTGATCCCGAGCGCGTCCAGCAGGGCGACCAGGTCCCGGGCGACGGCGGCCTGTTGGGCGTTGCGCGGGGTCTGCTCGGAGCGGAACCGGGTGCGGCCGTGGCCGCGCAGGTAGGGCACCAGGACGCGGTAGCCGCGGGCGGCCAGCAGCGGGGCGACCTCGGCGTAGCTGTGGATGTCGTAGGGCCAGCCGTGCAGGCAGACCACCACCGGGCCGTCGGGCGGGCCGCATTCGGCGAAGCAGACGTTCAGGTCGCCGGCGGCGATCTGCTTGAGCACCCAGGGGACGGTCAGGCCGTCGGAGAGCACCGCGCCGTAGGAGGGGGCGCGCGGGGGCACCACGTAGGCGGGCACCACGTACGGGGGTTCGGCGTAGCCGGGCGCCGGGTAGCCGGGTGGCGGGTAGGCGGTGCCGGGGTGCGGGGGCAGCAGGTAGCCGGGCACCGGGTAGGCCGAACTCCCGTACGCCGTCGGCCCGTAGTCCGGGGCCGGGTAGGCGGGTGCCCCGTATCCGGGTGCCGCGTAGGCGGCTTCCGGGTGGGCCGGAACCGCGTGGGCCTGCGCCGCGTACGCCCGTCCGCCCGCGGCGGCCGCGAACAGTCCGGTGCCGGCCGCGACCCCCGCCCGGTGGAAGCTCCGCCTGTCCATCCGCCCGCCCTCCGCCCGCTCCCCGGCCGTCCGCATCCGGCCGTCCGCCGTTGCCGCCGGCCGTTGCCGTCGGCCGTCACCGTCCGTCGTTCCGCCAGCAAGCATGCCGGAAAAGGGGGTTGACCAGGACGAAGACGCGCCGATCGGACATTTCGGTCATTCGCGGGTGCAAATGCCCCAAACCGTCCGGGCGGGAGTTCCGCACGGACGGCCGGGGCGGGGGCCGGGGCGGGGGCCGGGGCGGGCCGCGGAGCGGGTCGCGGGGCGGGTCGCGGGGTGAACTGCGCGGCGGTCAGCAGCCGTTGAGCACGTTGGTGAGCGCGGTCTTCTCGGCGCTGTCCACGGCCAGGTTGTAGTAGTACTTCACCTGCACCCAGGCCCGGACGTAGGTGCAGCGGTAGCCGGTGACCGAGGGCAGCCACTCGGCCGGGTCCTTGTCGCCCTTGGCCTGGTTGACGCTGTCGGTGACGGCTATCAGCTGCGGGCGGGTCAGGTCGTTGGCGAACGCCTGGCGCTGGGCGGTGGTCCAGGCGGAGGCGCCGGAGTCCCAGGCTTCGGCGAGCGGCACCACGTGGTCGATGTCCAGGTCGGAGGCGGCGTGCCAGGTGGCGCCGTCGTACGGGGAGTACCAGGTGCCGGAGGTGGCGGCGCAGGCGGAGTCGGTGACCACGCCGGAGCCGTCGCGCTTGAGCACGGTCTCCCGGGTGTTGCAGGCGCCGGAGATGGTGATCCAGTGCGGGAACAGGTCGCGGCTGTAGCCGGTGCGGTTCTCGGTCTTGACGGCCAACTGGCCGAGGTAGCCGCGGGCGGTGGCGGCGGAGACCGGGGTGGGCAGGGCGGCCTGGGCGGTGCCGGTGCTCGCGGTGACGGCTCCGGCGGCGAGGACGGAGGTGGCGGCGATGGCGGCGAGGCGGCGGAGGGAACGGTTCGGCACGGGGGCGCTCCTGGACTCGGCGGAGGGGCGGGGAGGCGGTGCCGGGCCAGACTGGCAGTCAGCTGTCTATGCGGGTAGATACCGAGCCGTGAAGATTGCATTACCGTCGTATGGCGATACCGGTTCCCGATGTGAACGTCCGTCACCGGAGGTGTCCGCCGACGACCGGGGGAATGCGCCCCGCCAACCCCGATGACGGTGCGGCCAAGGCGAATTGACGCCTGGTCAGGGCCCCCTTGTACGCCCCTTGACCGCCCCCGGCCGCTGATCTAGCTTCGTGCCTCGCCACGAGTTCCGGAGCGCGACCCCGCCCGACCGGACCGACCACGACCGGGAGGACGAGGGTGACCACGGCTCTGTACAGCCGCCGCCACATCGACCTGCTCATGGTCTCCAGTTCGCTCTGTAGGTGAGCCCGCGCGCACCGCGCCGCCGCCCGACCACCGCACCGCCCCGCTCCCGCCCGGCCCGCGCCCGCGCCCGCCCCGAGCCCGCGCCCGCCGACGCCCCCGCGCACCGCGAAACCGGAGAACCACCATGCTCAATCCCCCTGCCGGGAACGGCAGTTCCGCCATACCCGCCCCCGCTTCCGGCCCCGCTCCGGCCCGCCGCCGGCTGGCCGCGCTCGCCCTGAGCGCCGCCGTCCTGGTGACCGCCGCGGCCTGCACCAGCGCGAAGTCCGGCGGCGGCTCCTCGGGTGACGCCGCCGCCCGCGCCCTGACCATCGGCACCACCGACCAGGTGGTCAGCCTCGACCCGGCCGGCTCCTGGGACGCGGGCTCCGGCACCATCGCGGACGAGGTCTACGCCGCGCTGGTCAGCGCCCCCAACGGCACCTCCGACGTCGCGCCGAACCTCGCCGAGAGCGTCAAGCTGACCGCGCCGAACCAGTACACCGCCGTCCTGAAGCCCGGCCTGAAGTTCGCCAACGGCCACGACCTGACCTCCTCCGACGTCAAGTTCAGCTTCGAGCGGCAGCTGCGGATCGCCGACAAGAACGGCCCGTCCTCCCTGCTGTACAACCTCGCCTCGGTCGCCGCCCCGGACCCGCTGACCGTCGTGTTCACCCTGAAGAGCCCCGACGACAGCCTCTTCCCGCAGGTGCTCTCCACCGGCGCCGGCAGCGTCCTGGACGAGGAGGTCTTCCCGGCCGACAAGATCCTCGACGACGACGCGGTGGTCAAGGCCCGCCCCTGGAACGGCCCGTACGGCATCACCAGCTACGCGAAGAACTCGCTCGTCGCCTTCGAGGCCAACAGCGCCTACCGCGGCCAGCTGGGCACCCCGAAGACCGCGCAGGTGCGGCTCAAGTACTACACCGACCCGAACAACCTGAAGCTGGACGTCCAGCAGGGCGCCATCGACGCCGTCTACCGCACCTTGCCGATCGCCGACCTGCAGGACCTCTCCGGCAAGCCGGGCGTCAGCGTCCACACCGGCTCCGGCAACGGCATCCGCTACCTGGTCTTCGACTTCAAGTCACAGCCCTACGGCAGCGCCACCCCCGAGGCCGACCCGGCCAAGGCGCTGGCCGTCCGGCAGGCCGTCGCACACTCCGTCGACCGGGCCCAACTCGCCTCCCAGGTCTACAAGGACACCTTCGAGCCGCTCTACACCTCGGTGCCGGACGGCATCACCGGCGCCACCCCGTCGTTCAAGAAGCTGTACGGCGACAAGAACGGCGGCCCCTCCAAGGACGCGGCCGCCGCCGTGCTCGCCGCCGCCGGGGTGCCGACCCCGGTCACCCTCCACCTCCAGTACAACACCGACCACTACGGCTCCTCCTCGGCCGACGAGTACGCCCTGCTCAAGACCCAGCTGGAGGGCACCGGCCTGTTCAAGGTCGACCTCCAGTCCACCGAGTGGGCCCAGTACGGCAAGGACCGGGTCGCCGACCTCTACCCGCTCTACCAACTGGGCTGGTACGCCGACTACTTGGACGCCGACAACTACATCGGCACCTTCTTCGTCCCGGACAGCTGGGTGCACAGCGGCTACGCCGACCCGGCCGTGCAGGCGCTGATCGAGCAGGAGCAGACCGAGACCGACCCGGCGGCCCGCACCAGGCAGATCGAGCAGGTGCAGGACGCCGCCGCCGGCCAGGTGCCGCTGCTGCCGCTGCTGCAGGGCTCCACCGCCATCGTGACCCGCTCCGACGTGCGGGGCGTGCCCGACAAGCTGAACAGCGCCTACCGGTTCCGCTGGGCCGAGATCAGCAAGGGCTGACCCCGCACCGCCCCCGGACCCCGAGGAACCCGACGAGGAACCCCACCATGACGCTCGCCCCGCCCCTGGGCGGACGGCGCGACGGACGGACCGACGGACCGCGGCGCGGCCCGGGGAGCGGAGCACGGGCCGTGCTCCGCTCCCCGCTGGTCCGCTACCTGGCCGTCCGCCTGCTGCTCGTCCTCCCCACCGTCCTGCTGCTGCTCACCGCGGTGTTCTTCCTGATGCGGGCCACCGGCGACCCGGTCACCACCGCCTTCGCCGACCGGCTCACCCCGGCCCAGCTCCAGCAGAAGCTGCACGCCGCCGGGTACGACCGGCCGCTGTTCACCCAGTACCTGGACTACCTGCGGCAGGTCGCCACCGGCGACTTCGGCCGCACCGCCACCGACAACCGGGCGGTCACCGAGGTGCTGCGCACCTACGGCGCGGCCACCCTCGAACTCGCCTGCTGGGCGCTGCTGGTGGCCGTCGCCGTGGGCGTCCCGCTGGGCGCGCTGGCCGCCCGCTACCGCGACCGCGCCCCGGACGCGGTGCTGCGGCTGGCCGCCGTACTCGGCTACGCCACCCCGGTGTTCTTCGTCGGCCTGCTGCTCAAACTGGTCTTCGCGGTCGGCCTGGGCTGGCTGCCGGTGGCCGGCCGGGCCTCGATCGGCACCGAACTGCGCCTGCAGGACCTCTCCGACCCCACCGGCCTCTACCTGCTGGACGCGCTGCGCAGCGGGGACGGCGCGGCCGTCGCCGACGTGCTGCGGCACAGCGTGCTGCCCGCGCTGGCGCTCGGCCTGCTGCTGGCCGGGGTGCTGCTGCGGCTGGTGCGCACCCACCTGATCGCCACCCTGGACGCCGAGTACGTCGAGGCGGCCCGTTCGCGCGGCGTCGGCGGCCTGCGCCTGCTCTCCCGGCACGCCGCCCGGCCCGCGCTGGTGCCGGTGGTGACGGTGCTGGGCCTGCAGGTGGCCGGGCTGCTGGGCGGCGCGGTGCTCACCGAGACCACCTTCGAGTGGAAGGGCCTGGGCTACCAGCTGGCGCACTACCTGACGGCGCGCGACTTCGCCGCCGTGCAGGGCATCGTCGCGCTCTTCGCGGTGGTGGTCGCGGTGGTCAACTTCCTGGTGGACGCCCTGGCCGCGCTGATCGACCCCCGGGTGAGGTACTGATGACCGCTCGCCGACGGATCCTCTCCCGCCTGCTGCCGCAGCGGGTGCGCGGCAGCGCCGGACCGCAGCGCGCCATGCTGCTGACCGGGGCCGTGCTGACCGCGCTGCTGCTGCTCACCGCGCTGCTCGCGCCCTGGCTGGCGCCCTGGGGGCACGCCCAGCTCCAGGACGGCGGCGCGCTGTTCGGCGCGCAGCGGCCGCCCGGGGGCGGCCACCCGCTGGGCACCACCGCGGGCGGCTACGACGTGCTGGCCCGCACCCTGTGGGGCAGCCGCACCGCCGTGGCGGTGATCGGGCTGGCCCTGCTGCTGTCGGTGCTGCCCGGCACCCTGCTCGGCCTGGTCTCCGGCTACCTGGGCGGCTGGACCGACCGGCTGCTGGTGGGCGTCGCGGACGCGCTGTACTCCTTCCCCTCGCTGCTGCTGGCCATCTTGATGTCGGTGGTGATCAGCGGCGGGCGCTCCAGCCTGGGCGGCGGCCTGACCGCGGCCGCCTGCTCGGTGGCGCTGGTCTTCGTGCCGCAGTACTTCCGGGCGGTGCGCGCCGAGGTGCTGCGGGTCAAGGGCGAACCGTTCGTGGAGGCCGCCCGGGTGATCGGCACCGGCCACCTGCGGATCATGTTCCGGCACGTGCTGCGCAACTCGGTGCGCTCGCTGCCGCTGCTGCTCACCCTGAACGCCGCCGAGTCCGTGCTCACCCTGGCCGGCCTGGGCTTCCTCGGCTTCGGCATCGAGCCGAACTCGGCCGCCGAGTGGGGCTACGACCTCAACCGCTCGGTCTCCGACGTCACCTCGGGCATCTGGTGGACCGCCCTCGCCCCGGGCGTCGCCACCGTGCTGGCCGTCCTCGGCATCACCCTGCTCGGCGAGAGCCTGAACGACCTCTCCGACCCCCGGCTGCGCCGCCGCCGGGCGCCCGCCGCCGTCACCCCGCTGCCCGCCGCGAAGGAGCGCGCCCGTGCCTGAGGAACTGCTGCGCGTCGAGGACCTGCACGTGTCGTTCGCCACCGACGGCGGCACGGTGGACGCCGTGCGCGGCGTCGACCTGGCGGTGGCGGCCGGGGAGGCGCTGGCGCTGGTCGGCGAGAGCGGCAGCGGCAAGACCGTCACCGCGCGCAGCGTGCTCGGGCTGCTGCCCGACTCGGCCGCCGCCCGGGGCCGGGTGCTGCTGGCGCACGGCGACGCCGGCCCGGTGGACGTGCTGGGCACGGACCGGCGCACGCTGCGGGAGCTGCGCGGGACGGCGGCGGCGATGGTCTTCCAGGAGCCGTCCACCGCGCTCAACCCGGTCTTCCCGATCGGCTGGCAGCTCGCCGAGGGCCTGCGCGCCCACGGCCTGGGCAGCCGGGCCCGCCGCCGGGCCCGGGCGGTCGAACTGCTGGAGCAGGTCGGCATCCCCGAGCCCGCCCGGCGGGCCCGGTACTACCCGCACCAGCTGTCCGGCGGCCAGCAGCAGCGCGCGGTGATCGCGATGGCGCTGGCGCTGGGCGCCCGGCTGCTGGTCGCGGACGAGCCCACCACCGCGCTGGACGTCACCGTGCAGGCCGAGATCCTGGACCTGCTGCGGCGCTGCCGGGACGAGTCGGGCACCGCGCTGCTGCTGATCACCCACAACATGGGCGTGGTGGCGGACCTGGCCGACCGGGTCGCGGTGATGCGCGCGGGCCGGATCGTCGAGCAGGCCCCGGTGCGGGAGCTGTTCGCCGCGCCGCAGCACCCGTACACCCGTCAACTGCTGTCCTCCGTGCCGGACTTCGGAGCGGCTCCGGCCCGCCCGGCGCCGCCGGAGCGGGCGGCGGCGCCGGTGGTCGCGGCCCGCGCCCTGGTGGTCGAGTACCCGGGGCGGTGGGGGCGGCCGCCGTTCCGCGCCGTGGACGGGGTCGACCTGGAGATCGGCGCGGGCGAGGTGCTGGGGCTGGTCGGCGAGAGCGGCAGCGGCAAGACCACCCTGGGCCGGGCCGTCGCCGGGCTGGTCCCCGTCGGCGGCGGCACCCTGACCGTGCTGGGCGAGACGCTGCGTCCGGGTGCCCGCCGCCGCCCCGGCCGGGGCGGCCGGCTGGGCTTCGTCTTCCAGGACCCGGCCACCAGCTTCGACCCCCGGCTGACCATCGGCGCCTGCGTGGCCGAACCGCTGCGGGTGCACCGCCCCGAGCTGGACGGCGCCGCCGTCGCCGCCCGGGTCCGCGAACTGCTGGACCAGGTCCGGCTGCCCGCCGACACCGCCGGACGGCACCCGCACGAACTCAGCGGCGGCCAGCGCCAGCGCGCCTCGCTGGCCCGGGCGCTGGCGCTCGACCCGGACCTGGTGGTCGCGGACGAGCCGACCTCCGCGCTGGACGTCTCGGTGCAGGCCCGGGTGCTGGAGCTGTTCACCCGGCTGCAGCGCGAACTCGGCTTCGCCGCCCTGTTCGTCAGCCACGACCTGGCGGTGGTGGAGCGGGTCGCCGACCGGGTCGCCGTGCTGCACCGCGGCCGGGTGGTGGAGAGCGGCCCCACCGCCCGGGTGCTCGGCGCGCCCGCACACCCCTACACCCGGCGGCTGATCGACTCGCTGCCCGTCCCCGACCCGGACCGGCAGGCCGCCCGCCGCCGACCCCGACTGCCCGAGCAGCAGCAGACAGGAGCCACCGCCCCGTGAACAGCCGCCCCGATCCCGTGCGGGACACCGTCCTGGAGGCGCTGCGCCGCAGCCCCGTCGTCGACGGCCACAACGACCTGCCGGTCGCCCTGCGGGCCCGCGCCGGGGGCTCGGTGGAGGGCCTGGACGGGCCCCGGCCCGAGCTGCACACCGACCTGCCCCGGCTGCGCGCGGGCGGGGTGGGCGCGCAGTTCTGGTCCGTCTACGTCCCCTCCGACCTGCCCGAGCCGGTGGCCGCCGTGGCCACCCTGGAGCAGCTCGACCTGGCCCACCGGCTGATCGCCCGCTACCCGGAGCGGCTGCGCCCGGCCGCCACCGCCGACCAGGTGGAGGCGGCGATCGCCGCGGGCCGGATCGCCTCGCTGCTGGGCGTCGAGGGCGGCCACTCGCTGGCCTCCTCGCTGGGCGTGCTGCGGGTCTACGCCCGGCTGGGCGTGCGCTACCTGACGCTCACCCACAACCACCACACCCCGTGGGCGGACTCGGCGACCGACCCCGGCTCCCCCGGTGTCGGCGGCCTGTCCGCCGAGGGGCTGGCCGTGGTCGCCGAGCTGAACCGGATCGGCGTGCTGGTCGACCTCTCGCACACCGCCGAGTCCACCCAGCGGGCCGCGCTGGCCGCCTCCACCGCGCCGGTGATCTTCAGCCACTCCTCCTGCCGGGCGGTCGGCGACCACCCGCGCAACGTCTCCGACGAGGTGCTGGCGCTGCTCCGGGCCAACGGCGGCGTGCTGCAACTGACCTTCGTACCCGACTTCGTGTCCGCCGAGGTGGCCGCCTGGCGGGCCGCGTTCGCCGCCGAACGGGAGCGCCTGGAGCTGCCCGAGCCGCGCTGGTCCTGGCCCCGCCACCCGGCCCCGGGCGAGGCCCCGTCCGCCGCGGCCGCCGAGTACGCGGCCGCCTTCGCCGCCGGCCCCGGCGCGCCCGCGCCCCCGGAGCTGCGCCGCTGGCTGGACGCCCACCCGCGCCCCGAGGCCACCGCCGCCCAGGTCGCCGACCACGTCGAGCACGCCCGCGAGGCGGCGGGCCTCGACCACGTCGGGCTCGGCGGCGACTACGACGGCGTCGACCGCCAGCCCGCCGACCTGCCCGACGTCACCGGCTACCCGGTCCTGCTGGCCGAGTTGGCCGCCCGCGGCTGGTCGGCGACCGAACTGGCCGCCCTGACCGGCCGCAACGTCCTGCGGGTGCTGCGCGAGGCCGAGCAGCGCGCCGAGGAGCCGCTCTGGCCCCGGGGGTGAGCGCGGCCGGGATATCCGGTTGCCCCGTCCGGCGGCGGCTGCGCATGATCGGGCCGTGGAAGCGGAGTTGTGGAACGTGGTGGACGTCGAGGCCACCTGCTGGGAGGGGCAGCCGCCGCCCGGGCAGGTCGGCGAGATCATCGAGATCGGGCTGACGGTGGTCGACCTCACCGCCCGGCGGCGGGTCGGCCGGCACCGGATCCTGGTGCGCCCGCGGCGCTCGGCGGTCAGCGCCTTCTGCACCGAGCTGACCGGGCTGACGCAGCGCGAGGTGGAGACCGGCGTGTCCTTCGCCGAGGCGTGCCGGCTGCTGGCCGCCGAGCACGCGGCGGGGCGGCGCCCCTGGGCGAGTTGGGGCGACTACGACCGGCTGCAGTTCAGCCGCCAGTGCCGGGCCACCGGCACCGCCTACCCGTTCGGCCGCCGGCACGCCAACGCCAAGGCGGTCTTCACCGACGCCCGCGGCCTGCGCAAGCGCCCCGGCATGGCCCGGGCCCTCGAACTCGCGGGCCTCCCGTTGGAGGGCCGCCACCACAGCGGCGCGGACGACGCCTGGAACATCGCCGCCCTCGTCCTCTCGCTGGCCGGGACGGGCGACTGGACCGGGCCGTCAACGAGCGCTTCGGCGACGACCCTGCCTCGGACGACCAGCGGTTCTCCCGCCGGATCGAGGTGAACACGGAGCTTTCGGTGAGCACCGGCCCGGACCTGCGCACCGGGGTTCCGTGCGGGACGAGGCGGTTGAGCCGGGTCCCGCACGGAGCTTGCGTGCCGGCCTGGTGTCAGGCGATGGTCAGGTCGTAGGGGCCGGCCAGTTTGACGTAGCCGTCGTTGGCCAGCAACCACAGCTGGTAGCTCCCGGCGGGGAGGTTCTCGGAGTTGGGCAGGGAGACGGTGCCGGAGGTGCCCGGCGCGTACTGCCAGTGCAGGGAACCGGAGTTGACGGCCGCGCCGTTGGGGAAGACGCCGATCCAGTTCTTCGGCATCGCCTGGTCCGCCGGGATGCTGTACCCGGCGGTGATCCGGGTGCCCCTGGTGAGGGTCGCGGGGAGGGTCAGCGCGGCCTTCGCCGCAGGGGGCGTCGGAGTGGGAGTGGTCGGGGTCTGGGTGGACGTCGGCGTGCCGATCCGGCCGGGCAGGGTCAGCGGGCCGCCGCTGTCGGAGAGCTGGTGGTACGCGGCCAGGCGCTCCGTGATGGTGGCGCTGTGCGGGGCGAGCACCGGGAAGTGGGCGGTCAGTACCGCGGCGGTGGCGGCGGTCAGCTCGGGCAGTGAGCCGGTGGCGCCGGTCAGGTAGGGCTCCAGCTTCTGGAACAGCTGGTGGTCGCTGGTGACGCCCAGCGCGCCGAGCGCCTTGGCGTAGCTGGGGGCGCCGGGCGAGCTGGTGTCCAGGACGCGGCTGACGTAGGTGACGCGGTGCATGACGCGCCAGCACGGGGGCTTGCGGTCGGTCTGCCGGGCCTTGGACAGTTCCCGGGCGTGCGGGCTGGTGCCGGTGTCCAGCCACTCGGGGTCGACGACCTTGCCGAAGAAGTCTTCGAAGTTGTCGCTGGAGGTGTCGAGGTAGAAGGTCATGAAGCGGTAGGCGTCGACCCGGCCGGGGGTGAGCACGGGCCGGTTCTTGGCGTCGAAGACGGGGTTCCCGCCGGAGTCCTGCTTCTGGAGGTCGCCGTTCGGCTTGGCGACGACCTCCAGGTTGAAGGTCCGGCTGGCGTCCCTGGACTTGCGGCGGGTGATGCTGAATCCACCGCCGACGGCGAGTTCGTACCCGGTGTCGAAGCCGATTCCGATGGCCTCGAACGTGGTGCTGCTGTGGTAGGTGGCGGAAAGGGCGAGGGTGTACTCGCCCGCGGTCGTCTGCACGACCTGGTCGGTGGTGCCGGTGACCTCGGAGAACAGGCCGCCCTCCGCCGTCCACACGTAGGTGTTGACGATGTTGCGTTTCGCGGCGGATTTCCCGGCCGCCCGGGCCTTGGCGGCGTCGGTGCCGCTCTCGTCGGTCAGGCCGGTGCCGCCGGTGCCGCCCATCATGCCCTTGAGTACGCGGTCGGCGGCCGCCGCGACCGGGTCGGGGCTCATCGGATGGGAGTTCACCGACTCGTAGAAGCCCTGGAGCTGGCGTTCCTCGCGCTGGATCCGGCGCTTGAGCGCGTACGCCTCCTTGGGCCGGTGGTAGCTGAATCCGCCGGCGTCGGCGGCCTTGGGGTGGTCGGGGTCGGGGAAGGGCTGCAGGGCGCCGGTGGCGGGGTCGGCGGCGAAGCCGAGCACGCCGTCGAGGGTGCCCTGCTTGGTGTACTGCGGGTTGATCGGGAACGGGATGATGTTCCAGTCGACGGGGATGTCGGGGTTGGGGACCATCCGGTGGGCGATCAGCGCGCCGTTGTGCTTGAGCCGCAGCGCGTACTGGTCCGCGGTGCCGGACTGGACGAACGCGAAACCGGTGTTGGCGGGCACCCAGCGGCGGCCGGCCGTGGGGTTGACCTGCTTCTTGACGTCGTCGGGCTCCCAGTGGCCGGTCAGGCCGACCTCGCTGGTGCGGGTGGTGGTGGCGCCCTGGGCGACCTGGGTCTCGCTGCTCCACCCCCAGCTCTGTTTGATCTCCGCGCTGACGCCGCCGCTGACCGACGCGCTGGAGGCGCGCTTGGCGGTACCGGCGCCCAGCGGGGCGGCGACGATGTAGGTGTCGTCGCTGACCGAGCCCTTGAAGTAGGCCGTCGCCGAGGCGTCGAAGCTGCCCTTGCTCTCCCCGGCGAGCGTGTCGGTGGTGCTGTTGGCCTGGACGAACTTCACCGAGGAGGCGTCCTTGAAGTCGTCCGCGGTGCCCTTGATCAGGTTCTCGGACGGGACGGGCGGCGCGCCTTCGAGGTAGCCGACGAGCTGGGGTGCGAACTGCGCCTGGCCGACCCAGGAGGTGACCAGGTCGCCGACCTTGTACCCGGTGGTGAGGTTCCAGGCCCCGTCCCGGATCGCGGAGTAGGCGCGCTTCATCACGCCGAACCGCAGTCCGTCGGCGTCGGTCTGCAGGTCGGCGTACTCGCCGACCTGCGGGGTGGCGCTGACGTGGCGCTGGAAGCCGTTGCGGATGCCGGCCAGCGCGGAGCGGACCTGGGCGGTGTCATTGCTGATCGGGGCGTGCGAGACCATCACGGTGGGGGCCACCGTGGAGGGGTAGAGGTCGCAGCCGGCCGCCCCGGCGTCGAGGACCTTGACCTCGGAGGTGGTGGTGTCCAGGTCGATCGGGTAGTAGGCGAGCACGTCCTCGTTCACGTTCCGCAGGCGGGTGAACATGTTGTCGAGGATCTGCTCCTGGGTGCGGCAGGTCCGCCACACCCGCAGTTCGTCCAGGCCGCCGTTGAGCAGGTTGCTCCACTTTCCGTCGTAGCGCTGCATCGCGCCGGCGGTCACCTGCCGGGCCCCGAAGTTCGTGAGGGTCAAGGGGCTGGCGACGACGGGAGCGGACGGAACTCCGTTGTGGTACACGGTGATCCGGTTGCCCCACGGATCGGGGGTGCGGACCCGGCCGGCACCGCGCAGCTGCGCCGGGTGGGTGCCGCAGGCGTCCGCGGTGACGGCGCCGGTGCGCTCCGGGAAGTTCCACCAGGCCAGCAGGCCCTTGGCGTCCGGGGCGATCGCCGCGCCGATCTGCGTGCCGGAGCGGGCGACGTTCCAGATCCGCACCTGTGCCAGGGTGCCGCGCAGTCCGAACGCCTTGGGGCCGATCCGGATCCGGCCGATCTCGCAGTTGGCGTCGTTGCCGATCGGCCTGGCGCCCTTGAAGGTGGCGGAGTCCCCGGTTCTGCTCTCCCCGTCGATGTAGAACCGGATCTTGACGTCGCCGGTGACGGGGTCTTCGCCGGAGCGGGTGACGGCGACCTTGGTGAACTTCCCCGGGGGCACGGCGTTGGCCGACTTGTACGTCCGGACGGAGTCGCTCTGCCCGTCGCCGGACTCGAAGGAGAACGCCAGGTTTCCGGTGTCGGTGATGTAGAAGGCGTACGGGACGGCGTCGTCGGCGCCGGTCTCCAGCGCGCCCTTGCCGACCAGGCCGTGCACGGTGCCGTGCGAGTCGATCGTGAGGAACGCTTCGATGGTGAGCTCGTCCGCCAGGTCCAGGCGTTCGGGCCCGCCGGCGTCCAGGTAGCCGGTGCCGTCCAGCTTGACCGCCCAGTCCTGCCGGAAGGTCGCGGCGACGTGCGCCCAGTCCCCCACCGGGTACACGGCCTTGCTGTGGACCAGCTGGTCACCCACGACGGCGGCCACGCTGTAGCTGTAGGGCGCGGACTCGCCGCGGACGTAGTTGACACCCGAGGCGTCGTGGCCGTTGCCGGTCCGGTCGGCCAGCACGTTGTCGCTGAACGTCCAGTAGGCGGCCAGTTCCCGTTCGGTTCCGGCCACCCGCCGCTTGGCCCAGGTCCGCAGCTGTTCCGGCGTGCGGGCCTGCCGCCAGATCCGGAGCTCGTCGACCCAGCCCTGCAGGCCGGCCACGCGCAGGGTCCCTCCGAGCATGGGGACGGTCGAGACGGTGTCCCGGGCGACCTCCACGCCGTCGCGGTACAGGATGCGCTGCCCGGTGGCGGCCTCGCACACGGCGCTCCAGCAGTGCCAGCCGAGGTCGTCCTGACCACCCATCAGCATGCCGTTAGGGCCGAGCCAGCCGAACCGCGCGCTGCCTGATGAGGTCAGCTCGAATATCAGGGTGCGGTCAGTGCCGAGCATGAACACCGAGCCGGCGGCGCCGGCCGCCTCGCGGCGCGCCCAGAATTCGAGGGTGAAGTCGCCTTGCAGGGACAGCTTTTCGCCGCAGTAGAGCGTGTCGACGGCCTTGACCGCACTCGTTTCGCTCGCCTCTTTGAGCGCCAGCGCGTACGGGACGGCGCCGGCGTTGGCGTGCCAGATCCGGCTTTCGGCGTAGACGGCGGCCGGGTTGACCCAGGCCTCCACGGTCACGTCCCCCTCTGGGGAGACGCTCGGCCACTTGGCCTCCGGCAGTGTCAGGCGCTGGCCGTCCTTGCCGAAGCTCAGCGCCCGCCCGGGGGCGTCGCCGCGCCAGCGCGGCAGCAGCGGCTGCGCGCCGTCGGTGGCCGGGCCGTCGGCGACCTTCTGGTCGGCTCCGACGCCGACGGTGGTGACGCTGATGATCCGGGAGCCGCCCGCGAGCGAGGTGCCGGGCCGGGTGCAGGTGGCCTTCGCGTAGTCGTACAGCGCGGAGTGGACGTCCTGTCCGGCGGTGCCGGCGAGACCGCCGACGGTCAGCGTGATCTTCTTGCCGCCGGTGGCGACGGTGCCGGCGACGGTGCGCAGCCGGCTGCCGACGGCGACGGCCGTGCCGGCGGCCAGGCCCTGGGCGAGCGGTTCGGCGAGTTCCAGCACGGTGTCCTGGGCCGCGCTGATCCGGCCGAGCAGGGCGCCGGCGGCCCGCCGCCCGTTCAGCACCCGGGCGAAGTCGCCCGCTGCCCGGGGCACGTCGGGGAAGCGTTCGACGGTCGTTCCGGCCGTCACGGTGACGGTGCAGGTGTCGGCGTTGCCGCCGGCGGCGACGGTGACCGCGAAGTCGGCCATCCGCGCGGCCGGGTCACGGGTGATCAGGGAGACGGTGCCGCCGCCGGCGGTCAGCCTGCGGGTGGCCCGGGAGACGGTGGTGGGGTAGTAGACGGAGAAGAACTGCCCGTCGGCGCCCGCGTAGTAGAGCACCACGTCGCCGTTGGCACTGTCCAGCAGGGACGGCGCCTTCTCGCTCCAGGCGAAGTTCAGCAGCCCGCCGTACGCGCTCAGGCCGCCGCGGTCGACGGCGATCCGCGGCATGGGTACTACCGCCTCGGCGGCACCCATCAGTCCGCCGGACAGCGCGGCCAGCTCCGCTTCGGCGACGGCGACCTGGGCCCGGTCCTGGCCGAGCCGGGCCTGCGCGGCGTACATCCCGGGCACGCTGTTGGCCAACTGGTTGAACTCGTCCCGGCGGTAGCGCATGTCCTTGATCTCGTTCAACCGGTACAGCGCGGCATCGAGCTGGTCGGCGAGCCGCTGGTCGATGCCCAGTTCGGTCCGGGCCGTGTCGACCTTGGTCTGGGCGGCGGCCAGCTGGTCGTAGCCGGCGGTGCCCGTGGGCGGGCCGACCTCGTCGAGCACCAGTTCGCGCGGGACGGCGGCGAGCCGGCCGCTGCGGTCGAGCGCGAAGTCCAGCGCGCACAGGTGGTTGCGTCCGGTGACGCCGTCCTTCAACGCCGGCCCGGAGGTGGCGCAGGCCAGCAGGACCCGCGCCTGGCGCTTCTCGGAGGCGACGGCGCCGTAGCCGGAGGGCTGGGTCTCCTGCTGGTAGTAGAGGACGGCACTGAGACCGCCGACCACCTCGCGGCCCTTGACGGCGAACATGTCGCGGGACAGGCCGGACCCGTCGCCGGTGGGCGCGTCCGAGCCGGCCCAGGTGGCGCCCTTGACGGTGGCGTCGCGGCGCCGGTCGCAGAGGTTGGCGGCGACGGCGCCGGACCCCTCGTCCATGCGCAGGTACCCGACCAGGCCCGGTTCGGTCCCGATCAGGCGCCGGCCGCGGTCGGCCAGGTCGGCGGCGCTGCGGGCGTGGTTCCAGATCCGCACCTCGTCCAGGTCGCCCGCCAGGCCGTCCGCTTGCGCCCCGTTGGACCAGGCGGTGCCCAGCACGTTCGCGGACGCCGGGACCGGCGCGCTGGTCACGGTGGCCCGGCCGGCCTCGGTGCCGTCGATGAACAGCACGACCTCGGTGCCCTTGACGGCCATCGCCACGTGGGCGTAGACGCCGGGGGTCAGGGCCTGGGCGGTCACCAGCCACTGGTTGCCGGGGCCGTTGCCGGCGGTCAGCCGGTACTGGGCGTCGAGGCCGAGGTGGAAGCCGGTGGGCACGCTCTCGTCGAGCGAGCCGAGGATGGTGCCGCCGGGCGCGGTGGGTTTCACCCACGCCTCGAAGGTGCAGCCGCCGCTCGGCGTGGGCAGGCCGTCGGTGCCGATCCGGACGTCGGCGGCGGTGCCCGCGGTGAACCGCAGCGCGGTGCCCGCCCGGTCGGTGGTGGCGGGCAAGGGGATCAGCGGTCGGCCGGTGTTCGGGTCGGTACCGGGCTCGCGCTCCAGCACGGACTTGCGGTAGCGGGGGTCGGGGCTGGTGTACAGCTGGACGCCGGCCGTGTCGAACAGGCCGTCCTCGCCCTGCT
Organism: Kitasatospora sp. NPDC004272; assembly: GCF_053603035.1. NCBI lineage: Bacteria > Bacillati > Actinomycetota > Actinomycetes > Kitasatosporales > Streptomycetaceae > Kitasatospora > Kitasatospora sp. NPDC004272. Next base: position 44,291 of record NZ_JBSGET010000036.1, read on the forward strand.
CGCAGTTGTACGACTCGATGCGCTTCTCGGCGGCGTTGTTGACGAACAGCTGCCAGCGCGAGGCGCCCTCGACCTCGGTCGGCAGCAGCATCACCGCGAAGCCGCCGCCGGTCAGCCGCGGCACGAAGGACAGCTTGGTGGTGGGCTCGTAGAACTGCTTGCCGTCCATGTCGCGGGTGCCGAGCGTATCGGTGCCGCCGGGCGCCGGCCGGTACTTGCTGCGGGAGCGCTGGTAGCGGGCCTCCACCACGGGCTTGAGCGCCGAGCCGACCAGCGCGTACCGGTCGCACAGCAGCGAGGCGTCGGCGGCGGGCACCTTCGCGCCGCCGTCCGTGAGCAGGTCGGTGCGCTTCAGGTCACCGGACAGCGTGTTGGCGGTGGTCCGGTACACCGCGTCGGCGTGCCCGGTCTCGATCGACTGCCGGAACACCAGGACGTACCGGCCGTCCGAGACCACCTGGATCGGCACCGGCGCGGTCAGCCGCGCGGTGCTCGACAGGAACGGGTCGGTCTCCGCGCCGAACAGTTCCTGCGGCCGCGTCTCAGCCGTCCCGCCGACCTTGACGGTCGGCATCCGGTACGCGAACGGCACCTCCTCGTACGGATCGACGAACTCGGACGGGAACGGCAGCAGAGCCGCCTCCGCGTTCCAGTACGCCGCGTCCAGGTCGCCCTTTTTGACGTCCGCCTGCTCAAGGTCGAGCACGCTGTAGTAGATCCGGCGCTTGTCGTCCATGGCGAACGCCACGGTCGTCCCCCCGTGCCGCACCATCGCCGTGGACACATAGGTCCGGTCCCGGTACGTCCTCACCAAGGCCTTGTCGCGCAAGTGCCCCATCCCCCCTGTCGTGGCCCGGCGGCGTGCCGGGGCCAGAATGCTGCTGAAGGTGTGCACGCCCCCGGTTCGGGGCGGTGGAACCCGCGGCGGGCCGTCCGAGGTGTCCGGACGCCGCAGACCGCGGTGGAGCAGCGAAGTGCTCGCAGATCGGCTCGGTTCAGGCCGAACTGGCGTTCATCCGAAAGGCTCGCACAGGCTCCACATTCGGAGTGTCAGGTTCCTTTTATCGGCCACCCGTTTGGCCGAATGGCGCCGAAGCCGGGCGGCGCGCCGGGGCCCGGCAGCCGGTGTGGTGCGGCTGCCGGGCCCCGGTGGATCAGCGGTGTCAGCTGGTCTGGATCGCGGTGTCGTCGATCACGAAGGAGGTCTGCAGCGAGGAGTCCTCGACCGCGTTGAACTTCACCGTGACGCTCTGGCCCGCGTAGGCCGACAGGTTGATGCTCTTCTGGGCGTAGCCGGTGGCGGCGTTGACGTTCGAGTACGAGGCGACCGAGGTGCCGTTGACGGTGACGGTCAGCTTGTCGTACGCGGTGGTGCCGCTCTCGGCGGTGTCGATGTGCAGCCAGTAGCTCAGCGTGGCCGAGCAGCCGGCCGGGATGGTGACGGTCTGCGCGAGGGTGTCGGTGTGGGCGGAGCCGTAGCCGTCCAGCCACGCCTTCCAGGAGCCGCCGTGCGCGGCCTCGGAGGCGGAGTTGTCGACCACGCCCGAGGTGCCGGTCCAGGGGCCGGCGGTGCCGGTCTCGAAGCCGGGGTTGCCGAGCAGCTGGGCCGGGGTGCAGGTGCCCTGGGTGGTGGTGACGGTCCAGCCGAAGGAGGCGGTAGCGGTCTTGCCCGCCGCGTCCTTGACGGTGACGGTCACCGTGGAGCCGCCCGCGGTGGTGGCGGTGCCGGTGATCTTGCCGGTGGAGGCGCTGATCGACAGGCCGGCGGGCAGCCCGGTGGCCGAGTAGCTGAGCGGCGCGGTGCCGCCGGAGGCCGTGATCTGCAGGCTGACGGCGCCGTTCAGCGCGGTCGACTGGTTGCCCGGGTTGGTGACGGTGACGGCCGCGCCGGCCGGCTTGGTCAGCAGGCAGCCGCTGACGTTCAGGTCGATGACCCGGCCGGTGCCCAGGCAGGTGGTGAACCAGTAGGTCTCCTCACCGTAGCTCTGGCCCTTGGTGGCGGTGGTGGTGCCGTCCGCGGCGACCTCGCACGGGTTGTTGAGCGTGCACATCGCGCCGTCGTCGTTGCCGGTGTTGTTGATGCCGACGACCTTCCGGCTGGCCGCGTCGACGATGGGCGACCCGGAGGTGCCGTGCGTGGTGTTGCAGCCCGCGCTGTAGCGCAGCGAGTCGCGCCAGGTCCACTGGTCCTCGCGCAGGGTCCCGACGAACCCGTTGATCGAGCAGTTCCAGACCTGCTTCCAGTACGAGGAGGGTATGTACATGGCGGATCCGTCGACCGGGTGGGTGTCGCTGATCGTCAGCGCGGTGGCACCGTACTTGGAGGCGACGGCGGCGAAGGTGTCGGTGAGCTGGTAGAGCGCGACGTCGGTGCCGGTCATCGTCGCGTACAGCACCTTGTCCGCCTGGACGGTGCCGAGCGAGTTCCCGGCGGAGTCGAGCAGGGTGCCGCTGCGGGTGGCGCTCGCGTTCTGGATGACCTGGCCGGCCGTCGGCATGGTCGGCAGGCAGTGGCCGTTGGTCAGCATCATCGCCCGGTCGGTGTCCACCGAGCCCGGGTAGCGGACCAGTGAGGCGGAGCAGTTGCTCAGCGCGATGGTGGAGGTCAGGTCACCGGCCTGGACGGCCTGGGCGGGGGTGGCGGCGACGGTCAGGGCGCCCGCGACGACCGCGCCCGCGGCGAGGGCCGCGGCGGATCTCTTGAACATGGCTCTCCTTGTGGGGGATCGCAGACGTGTGACCGGTCGGTGCACGCCCGCGCCGGACGAAAGTGCCATGCCCACTTCAATTGGTCAACAGTGCCGACGGAACTCGCGGCCGGATCCCCCCGGCGGACACCCCGGCCCGGCCGCTTCCCTGACGCTCCGTCAACTCCCTTCCCCGAGCGGCCCGCAGGTCAGCCGCGGATCAGCCGCGCGGGAGGACCAGCGACTGCACCTCGGGCAGGTGCCGCCAGTCGGCGGAGACCAGGGACGCGTGCGCGCCGGCCAGTTGGACGGCCCGCGCGCGGGCCTGCTCGGCCGTCGGGTCGGTGCCGCTGATCGCCGGGGCGACGTTCTGCGCGTCGGTCATCGTCAGCAGGTAGTGGCGCTGGTCGTACCACGCGGTGTCGACGCCGTTCAGGTACGCGGCGGCGTCGCCGTCGAAGACCACGAACCAGGGGCGGACGGTGGCGTCCGGGTACCCGCCGCGCGGGTCGCCCGCGGCGGCGCCGTGCACGGCGGGGAAGACCCGCGCGTCGCCGATCCGGCCGGCGGCGGCCAGGTCGCGCAGGTGGCGGGCCTCCTCGACGTCGGTGTGCAGGGTGTCGAAGGGGTTGCCCTCCTCGACCGTGCCGGGGATCGCGTAGACCAGGGCGCGCCCGGCCAGCGCGGCCCGGCTCGGCCAGTTGCCCGCCCGGGCGGCGTCGTCGAGCGTGGCGTAGCTGCCGCCGCCGGGCCGGGCCAGCAGGTCGGCCGGGCGGAAGGCGGCGGCGCCGAGGTGGGCGGCGATCAGCCCGTCCAGCTGGGCCGGGCCCATGCCCAGGTTGGCGGCGTACCCGCCCTTGAGTTCCAGCTTGATCGTGAGCGGCCCCGCCGTCGGGTGCGCGGCCAGCCAGACCCGGACGTCGTCCAGGCAGCTCTCCAGGTTCTTGTTGGCGCCGCCGCCGTACAGCTGCGCCGGGGTGGCGGCGTCGACGCAGTTGTTGCCGTTGCCGAGCGGGTTGGAGTGGCTGACCTTCCACTCCTTGGTGACGGTGTCGGTCCACACGTCCAGCTCGATCATCGCGGTACCGGTGTCCAGCGCCTGCGCGAGGTAGCCGAACGCGCCCGGGTCGTACGTGTTGTGCAGCCCCACCCCGGTGGTCCCGGCGAACGGCCGTTCCCCGACCGTCCCCGCGTCGGCGGCGGCTCCCAGCTGCGTGGACCCCAGGAGGGCGGCGGCGAGCACCGCGCCGACGACGGCGGAACGGGCGGTGGCGAGGCGGAAGTTCATGCGGTCCCCCTGGACGGTCGACTGGGCGGGCGGCCCGGCGGTCGGTACGGGCTGACGGCCGGTCAGCGAGCAGGATGCCCCGCCCGGGGGACTTTCAAGTGACATGACAACGAAGCGCGGACGAAGTCGACCCGGCGCCGGGCGGACGCACCGGGTGGCGGGAGGCCGGTCGGCGGTCGGCAGTCGGCAGTCGGCAGTCGGCAGTCGGCAGTCGGCAGTCAGCGCGGGGGGTCAGCGGGCCGGGCGCCACATGGTGGTGACGACGTGTCCGGTGGCGGTGGTGATCTCCTCGCGCGGGGTGAAGCCGACGCTCCGGTAGCGGGCGAGGTTGGCCGGGTTGGAGGACTCCAGGTAGGCCGGGGCGCCGATGGCGTCGATCCGCTCCAGGCTGCGGGCGAGCAGGCCCATGCCGAGGCCCTTGCCGCGGTGGTCGTCGTGGACGCCGAGCAGGGTGAGGTAGAAGCAGGGCACGCCGGGGTGGGCGGCCTCCAACTGCTCGTAGATGCCCATGATGGCCCGGGCCGCCTCCGACCCCGCCGCTCCGGTGAGCAACTCCGGCAGGTGTTCGGCCTCCGGTGCGGTGAGTTCGGTGCCGCCCGGCGGGATCCACACCGCGACGGCCTCCGCGCCGGGGGTGACCAGGGTCCAGGGGTAGCGCAGGGCGGAGGTCGCGTACAACCGCCACATCGCGGCGGCCTGCCGGGCGCGCCGGGACGGGTCGGGGAAGGCCGGGCCCCAGAGCGGGTCGTGAAAGAACGCGCTGGTCAGGGTGGAGACCACGGCGTCGAGGTCGGCGGGGGTGGCGAGCCGGGCCGAGCCGGGCTGGTCGTTGCTGGTCACCGCTGCACCGTAGCCGGGCGGGGTGGTCCGCCGCTCGACGGAATCCGTCGCGGTCGGCCGCCGGCCTCCGGTGCGCGGCCGCGCTTGAGCAGTCCGCGCGGTCCGAACGGGACGGCCGCGCGCCGGAGTCGGCGCCCGCTTTCCGCGCCGCCGTCAGCCGTGCGCCCCGGGCACGTCCTTCGCGTGGGCGGCGGCGAGCAGTCGGTAGCCCTCGCCGTTGGCGCGGATCCCGGCCCGCTCCTCCTCGGTGAGCTCCCGCTTCACCTTGGCGGGGACGCCGGCGACCAGGGAGCCGGGCGGCACCTGCATGCCCTGCGGGACGACGGCGCCCGCCGCGACCAGCGAACCCGCGCCGATCCGGGCGCCGTTGAGGACGGTGGCGCTCATCCCGACCAGCACGTCGTCCTCGATCGTGCAGCCGTGCAGGACGGCGTTGTGGCCGACCGAGATCCGTTCGCCGAGGACGGCGGGGAAGGTCGGGTCGGCGTGGACGGTGCAGTTGTCCTGGACGTTGGTGCCGGCGCCGACGGTGATCCGCTCGGCGTCGCCGCGCAGCACGGCGCCGTACCAGATGCTCGCCCCGGCGGCGACGGTGACGGCGCCGACCACCACCGCGCCGGGCGCGACGAACGCCCCGGGGTCGACCTGCGGGCTCAGTCCGCCGACGGCGGCGATCAGGGGTTCGGCGGCCACGGGGGCACCTCCGGTGCGGGAAGGGCGGGCTGACGGGGCGGCGGGTGCCGCACCCGGGGCCAGTCTTGCCTACCGGAGGGTAACCGAGCCAGCGTCCCCTCCGTCGGCCGTCCCCCGCGCACCCTGACCGGATCAGGGCCAGAAGACGGCCGGCGCGCCCTCCTTGAACGGTGCCGGAGAAGACGCACAGGTCGCCGGTGAACGGCCGGTCGAGGACGAGGACGAGGACGAGGACGAGGAGCAGACTGAACCCGATCAGCGCGGCGACCGTCCCCGCGAACAGCACCTGCACCCTGATCCGGCGGCTGCCGGACGGCGGGGCGGGGTGCCGGTCACCTGCCGTGCCGGGGCGGCCAGTGGTCGAGCGGGAGCGGGCCGCGGGAGCGGACGGTGCGGATGGCGAAGGTGGAGCGGGCGTCGCGGACCGGGCCGACGGCGAGGATCTCGTCCAGCAGCACCTGCTCGTAGCTGGCCAGGTCGGGGACGGTGATCTCCACCAGGAAGTCGGCCTCGCCGGAGACCACGTGGCAGGCGACCACGGCGGGGATCGCGCACAGCGCCTCCTCGATCTGCCGGGAGGTCTCCCGCGAGTGCTGCTCGACCCGCAGCGCGACGAACACCGTCAGCCCCAACCCGACCCGGTCCCGGTCGAGTTCGGCCCGGTACCCGGCGATCACCCCGTCCGCCTCCAGCGCCTTGGTGCGGCGCAGCGCGGAGGAGGGCGAGAGCCGGACGGCCTCGGCGAGGTCGACGTTGGGGGTCCGGCCGTGGCGCTGGAGGTGGGCCAGGATCGCGCGGTCGATGCGGTCGTACTGCGGGTTCGATGACATGCCGTGCACCCTAGCGGTGGTGTCGGCGCAATCGTTCCCGTTCCCTCCCGTTTCCGGCACGGCCTGCCGCCGGGGCGCCATTGCGCGGCACGATCGACCACGCGGGCCCGCGAACCCCCGGCAGGATCCACCAGCGACCCGACTCGACCGTCCTCCCCTCCCGGCCCCTCGGCACCTTCTGCCGCCGGACCGCCCTGCCGCGGCAGGATCCACCGCCGGGGCCCCGTCGCGGAGCGGTTTTCGCCAGCGGGTGCCGCGCGGTCCGGGCCAGGATCGGGGCATGACCGACACCACGACCACCTCCCTCCCCCGTTCCCCGTCCGCCTCCCCCGGCCCGCTCTCCACCGCCGGGGCGTCCGCGCTGTACGTCGGCGCGCTGCTCGGCCCGAGCCTGCTGCTGCTCCCGGGGCTGGCGGCGCGCGCGGCGGGTCCGGCCTCGCTGCTGGCCTGGCTGGCGCTGCTGGGGCTGTCCGGTCTGATCGCCACGGTGTTCTGCGCGCTCGGCACCCGGCTGGGCTCCTCCGGCGGGGTCGCCGGGTACACGGCCGCGGGGCTGGGCGCCCGGGCGGGCCGGGCCGCCGGGTGGTGCTTCCTGGCGGGCGTGGTGGCGGGCGCGCCGGTGGTCTGCCTGATCGGCGGGAGCTACGCGGCGGCGGCCGTCGGTGCCGACGGGGGCACGGCCGTCCGGGCCGGGCTGGTGCTGCTGGCGCTGGTGCTGGGCGTACGGCTGCTCGGCGTGCGGACCGGCGCCGGGCTCCAACTGGCCCTGGTGTCCGGGCTGGTGGGCCTGGTGCTGCTGGCGGTGCTGGGGTCGGCCCCGGCCGCCCGGGCCGCGCACTGGACGCCGTTCCTGCCGCACGGCTGGGCGGGCGTCGCGCGGGCCGCACCGCCGCTGATGTTCGCCTTCGTCGGCTGGGAGGCGGCCGCCTCGCTGACCACCCGGCTGCGCGACCCGCGCCGCCAACTGCGCCGGGTGGTGCTGATCGCCTTCGCCGTGACCTCGCTGCTCTGCCTGGGCCTGGCCGCCGCGACGGTGGCCGTGCTCGGCCCGGACGCGGGCGGCCCCGTCCCGCTGGCCGACCTGATGCGCGCCGCCCTCGGCTCCCGGGGCCCGCTGCTGGCCGCCGGCGCGGCGGTGGTCCTCACCCTGGCCGCCACCAACACCTACCTGACGGGCGCGGCCGCCCTGCTGGACGCCCTGCTCCCGCCCGGCCCGACACCCGGCCCGACGCCCGACGCGACCACCGGCCCGGCATCCGGCCCGACCACCCATCCGGCGTCCGGCGCGACACCCGGCCCGGCGTCCGGTCGGCGCGGCTCGCTCGCGGTGGTCGCGGCCACCGTGCTCACCGGCGGCCCGCTGTTCGCCCTGGTCGGGACGGGTCTGCTGACCACCGCTCAACTGGTGGCCGTGCCCACGGCGCTGTTCCTCGCCGTCTACCTGACCTGCACGGCCGCGGCGGTCCGCGTCCTGGACGGCATGCCGCGCCTGGCCGCCGCCGTGAGCTGCCCGGCGGTGCTGGCGCTGCTGCTCGGCACCGGGTGGCCGGTGCTGCTCGCCGCCGCGGTGGCGCTCACCGCAGCCACCCTCGGTCGAACGGACGACCGGTCTCCGTCCGGACGTTCCGCCGCAGCTCGGGAGGGTTCACCGGCCGGTGGGGTTTGACCGCGAACGACTACCGCGCCCCAAGGGGACGGTCCGATGATCGGGCAATGGACCACACCCGGGACGATCACCTCCCGCCGCTGCCCACCCTGCCCCCGCTCCCCGACCTGCCACCGCTCCCGCCGCTCCCCCCGCTCTGCCCACTGCCACTGCCGCACCACCCGCCCTGGCACTGGAACTGGCACTGCCACACCCCGCACCCCACCCCCACGCCTACTCCCACCCCCGCGCCATCCCCGACTCCGACCCCGACACCCACTGCCCACCCGACCCCGACCCCCGCCCCCGCACCGTCCCCCACCCCGACGCAGCCCCCGCCCGCCGCCCAGCAGACCCAGCCCCCGGCCCAACTCCACTCCCCGATCCCGACCCCGACCGTCCGGGCCTCCAGCGTGCCGCCCCCCGCTCCCGTCCCGGTAGCGACAGCGGCGCCGACCCCGACGCCCACCCTCGCCCCCACGCCGACACCCGCACCGACCCCGACCGCCTCGCCCTCGACGCTGGTCGCCGTGCCGCCGCCGGACACCCCGGCCGCCGGGCCCGGCCCGCTCGAACCATCGGTCTGGGCGAGCGTCCTGCTCGTCACCGTCCTGCTGCCGGCCGCGCTCGCGGCCCTCGCCGGGCAGCACTTCACGTTCTCCAGGAGGAGCCGTTGAATCCCGCTCCGTTGCTCGGCGCCCTCGGGGCCATGGTCCTCGCCGTGGGCGCACTCGCGGTGGCGCACCGCGTGCGCCCCGAGGTCCCGGAGGGTGAGCCCTTCCCGGAACCGCACCCCACCCTCGGGGCGATCGGCTCCGGCCTGCTGTCCGGCTTCACCCTGCTGACGGGCTTCCTGATCGCCACCGGCTGGGCCGCCCACAGCACCGGCATCACCCCGCCCCCCGGCCTGTACATCGCGGACCTGGCCGCGGGCGGCGCCGTCCTGCTCTACCCGTCACTCGCGGGACTGCCGTTCACACCCCGGTACGTCACGGCGGTGTGCCTGTTCGGACTGCTGGTCGGCTACGTGATGGTGACGGCCGTCCAACTCCGCCCGTGACCGTCCCGCGTGGTCGGTCGACGCGGGCCGGAAAAGGGGTGCCCCGCCGGCCCACGGGTGGGGGGTGGCCGGCGGGGCTGGGGAGGATGGCTCAGGAGGTGGTGCAGGCGGTGCCGTTCAGCGTGAAGGCGCTCGGGGTGGTGTTGTTCGACCCGTAGGTGGCCTGCACGCCGAAGCTGGTGGAGCCGCCGGCCGCCAGGGCGCCGTTGTAGCCGAGGTCGGTGGCGGTGACGGCGGCGCCGCTCTGGACGACGGTGGCGTTCCAGGCGCTGGTGATCTTCTGGTCACCGGGGAACGTCCAGGCCAGCTTCCAGCCGTTGAGGGCGGTGCTGCCGGTGTTCTTCACCGTGATGTCCGCGGTGAAGCCGCCCGCCCAGGAGTTGGCCCGGTACGCGACCGAGCAGGACGCGTTCCCGGCCGGCGGCTGGGACGTCGGGGGCTGCGAGGTCGGCGGCTGCGAGGTCGGGGGCTGGGACGTCGGCGGCTGCGAGGTGGGCGGCTGCGAGGACGGGGCGGGCGTGCTCGGGTCGGCCGCGTTCTGCGCCAGCTGGTAGGCGATGTCGGGGACGAAGGTACCCGCCGCGGCGGCGCAGCCGTCGGCCTCGCCCGGGGGCTTGATCCACAGGAAGGCGTCGATCGCGCTGTCGTTGGTCGCGGCGGTCGGGTAGTTGCCGATCTTGCGGCCGGACGGGTCGCACCAGACGCTGCCAGACGGGCCGTTGCCGTTGCGGCTGGTGTCGATGACGGCGTGCAGGTTGCCGGGGTTGCCGAGGGCGCCCAGCAGGTTGTGGGCGAACGAGGTCTCGTTGGAGGTGGTGTTGAAGTTGGAGACGTTGGTGAAGAAGCCGTCCGAGTTGAGCACGCCCGCGCTGCGCAGCCGGTTGGCCTGCTCGGAGGGGGAGTTCCAGGTGGAGTGGCCGCCGTCGAGGTAGACCTTGGCGTTCGGGTTGGCGGCGTGGATGGTGTTGACGGCGCGGGCCAGCGAGGCGAACCGGTCGTTCTGCTGCTGGGCGCTGAGGCAGGTGGTGAGCGCGACCGAGTCGGGCTCCAGCACCACGACGCTGCGCGAACTGCCCAGTCCGGCCGCGAACTTGCCGACCCAGGCATCGTACGAGGCGAGGTCGGGGGCGCCGCCGGCGGAGGCCCCGCCGCAGTCCCGGTTGGGGATCATGTAGGCCACCAGCACCGGCACCTGGCCGGACTGGGCGGCGGCGGAGGTGATCGTGCGGACGTCGGAGGTGACGGTGTCGGGGCGGTAGTTGGCGATCCAGATGCCCTGCGCCTGGCTGGCGATCCGCTTGGAGATGACCGGCGCCCGGTAGTCACCGGGGTTGGCGGCCGCCCACTTGACGGCCTGGGAGGTCGGGTCCTTGTAGAACTGGGTGTCGGCGGCGAGGCTGCCCTGCACGGCCGCGTCGGCGCCGGACTGGGTGGCGGCCACCAGGCCGACGGCGGCGGTCACGGCGGCGAGGGCGAGGGCGGCGGCGCGACGGGTCGGCCGGGCGGGCGGAACGGCGGCGCGCCGGTGGGGGTCGGGGGTGTGCACGGTGTCCTCCGGGGGTGCTCTCGGGTGGGAGAGGCGGTCGGCATCAGGGTGGGGGCATGCTGACCGGGAACGATGCGGGAGCCGGAGCGTGGGAGCGCTCCCGCAGCGGACCGCGGCCGATGCTAGCGGCCCGACCCGCCCGGGCGGCAGAGCACCTGTGCGGCGAACTCCCGTCCCGCCGAGCGTCCCTGACGGCCTTTCGCCCAGTCGAAGCACTGTCGAACGGGCCCTTCGCACACGTTTCGTCCCACTTCGGAGCGGGGCCGGAAAACCCGCCGCGACCGCGAAACTTTCACGCCCGGGAACGACTCCGGGACGGCTCCGGGGGCGGCTCCGGGGCCTGGGAGCGGCGGTGGGCGGTTCCGGGACGGCGGGAGCCGCGACGGACGGCGCGGCCGGGGCGGCCGGGCGACCGGGGCCCGGTTCAGCCCAGCCGCGCGGTGGCGAGGTGCACCTTGAACCCGCAGGGGACGGTCCCCTGCGGCGTCGTCAGGTCGCGCACCTCCGCGAGGAAGTCCCCGTGCAGGCGTTCCACGGCCGCCGGGTCGAGCGGGCCGAGGTCGTAGAGGCCGGAGAGGGCGGCCCACACCCGGTCCGCCGGGCCGCTCAGGTCGATCGGGACGGTCTCCCAGTCGACCGCCGCGAAGCCCGCCGGGGCGAGGAGCCCGTCCAGCCCGGCCCGGCTGCGGGTGCGCCGGTCGCCCAGCGCCGGGATCCGCCGCTCGGCGGGCAGGGTGCCGAGCGAGCGCCGCAGCAGGGCGACGAACCGCTCGTACGCCTCGCCGCCGACCGCCCCGCCGCCCAGCACGCAGGCCAGCACCCCGCCCGGGGCCAGCACCCGGGCCACCTCGGCGACGACCTGCTCGGCGTCCCCCATCAGCATCAGCGCCAGGTGGGACGCGCAGGCGTCGAAGGAGCCGTCGGCGAACGGAAGCCGCTGGGCCCGGCCGACCTCCAGCCGCGCCCCGGCGAGGGCCGGCCGCCGCCGGGCCAGTGCCACGGCCTGCGGCGACAGGTCGATCCCGGCGAGCCGCCGTCCCCGCTGTCCGGCCAGCAGTTCCAGCAGCAGGCCGTCCCCGCACCCGAGGTCCAGGACGCTCGCGCGCCCCGCGAGCCGGTCGCACAGCAACTGGTAGCTGGAGCGGCCGTCCGGCGACCGCCCCGGCCCGAACGCCTCGCCGGTCACCGCCGGGCGCTCGGCGTGGAACGCCCGCAGGAATGCCTCTTGCGCTGCCGTGTCGGTGGTCATCCCCCCACGCTACGCCGCGCCCCGCCCGCAACTGCCGCGGTTCCCACCGCGATCGACCGCCCGCCCGGGGCCCCGCCGTCGGTCCGGGCCCCGACCGACGGCGGGCTCAGACCAGTGGCGGCTCGGAGGCCAGCCGTGCCTGCCGGGCCGCCCGCGCCGGGATCGAGGTCGCGGACGCCGAGGGCCTGGCCGCGTTCTCCATGCAGCGGGTCGCGGGGCTGCTCGGCCACACCAAGATGGCGCTGTACCGCGACGTGCCGGGCAAGGCCGAACTGGTCGCCCTGATGATCGAGCACACCGCGGGCGACCCCCCGCCCCCGAGCGGCGCCCCCTGGCGCGAGCGGCTCACCGAGTGGACGCACCGGATGGCCGCCGTCCTGACCGCCCACCCCTGGCTGCTGGACGCCCTCGCCGCACCGCGCGCCACCGGGCCGCGCGAACTCGCCTGGCTGGAGAGCGTGGTGTCCGCCCTCGACGGCCAGGGCCTGACCGGCGCCGAACGCATGGACGCCGCCGTCCTGCTGATCGGCCACGCCCGCACCATCGCCGCCCAGCACCGCCAGTCCGCCACCGGCTCCCCCGAGGCCGAACTCCTGCACGCCCTGGTCCCGTTGATCCGCACCCACGCCGCCCGCTACCCGGCCCTGGCCGCCGCCCTCGCCGAACCCCCCCGGCGGCCGCGACAACGCCTTCGACTTCGGCCTCGCCCGCATCCTCGACGGCCTCGCCGCCCTGATCGACCGGCGCGCCGGGGCTCCCGCCCGGTGACCCCCGCCGTGGCGGAACTCGCCGCCCTGACCCGCTGGACCCGCCTCCGGGCCGCCACCGACCGGCTCCCCGTCGAACGGCGCCTCGGCCTGCCCGTCCCCGCCTCCTTCAAGGAACTGGCGGAGACCTTCGGCCCCGGCGAGTTCAGCCAGTACCTGTTCCTCGCCGGCCCCGGCGACGAACGGGCCGCCCACTCCCTCGCCCGCGAGTCGGCCGCCTGGCTCTTCCCCGGTGCCGCCGACCTGCTGCACCCCTACCCGCCGCCCGGCGAACCGGGCGGCCCGGTCCCGTGGGGCGGCACCTGCCACGGCGACGCCTTCTTCTGGCTCCCCGACTCGGCGGACCCGGACACCTGGCCGGTGCTCGCCCTGGGCGAGAGCGCCGATCGGCACCGCTTCGACTTGACCGTCCCGGAGTTCGTCCTCGAAGCGGTCCGCCCCGGCGGCACCGTCGATCCCTTCGCGGTCGGCGGCCTCGTCCCGCCGTCCTTCCGCCCGGCCGCCCCCTGACGCCGGGTCAGTCCCGGGCGCCGCGCCCGAGCGCGGCGTACAGCAGGGCGGCCGCCAGTTGCAGCGCGGCGATGCCGAGCAGGTAGCGGGGCGCGGAGTGGACGGTGGCCGCCGCGGCGAGGGCGGCGCCGGCCGCGGCGGCGGACACCTTCAGCCCGGCCCCCAGCGTGAACACCTGCGCCAGCCGGTGCGGCGGGGAGTGGGCGGTCCGGATCCGCAGCGTCGCCGTCAGGACGAGGCCGTCGCACGCGCCCGCCACCGCGAAGCAGCCGACCGCCACCGGCAGCACCGGCACCGCCGCCGCCACCGCGAGCCCGGCGCCCGTTCCCACCAGGCCGGCCAGGGCCAGCCGTCGCGGCGCCGTCCGCGCCCACGGCCGGGTGAGCAGCAGCGTCCCGGCCAGCGCGCCCAGCGCGAACGCGGTCAGCAGGAGGCCGCCCGCCGACCCCTGCCCCGACCGCGCGGCGAACAGGACGCCGGTGCCGGTCAGCCCGCCGAGACCGAGGAAGGCCAGGCAGGTGGCGGCGGTGACGGCCCGCAGTTCGCGCCGCCGCCACACCGTCCGCAGCCCCTCCGCCAGGTCCCGGCGCAGCCGGCCGGGCGGCGGCCCGCCGAGGGGTGCGACCGGTGGCAGCAGGGCGGTCAGGAC
>NZ_JBSGET010000037.1:0-56576 GCF_053603035.1 Kitasatospora sp. NPDC004272
CGGGCGCGGGCCGCCGCCCGGGGCGGGCGGCGGCCGGGCGGCTCAGAGCTCGTCGATCTCGTCGTCGTAGACCTCGCTGACATCGAAGCGGCAGATCAGCAGCTCCGGGTCGGCGCCGTCGAACGGTTCGGGCAGCCACTCGCCGGGGTCGGAGGGGTCGGCGGCCGACACCCACAGCGTGGAGTCGCCCTCCTCCAGGCCGAACTCCTCGGCGCGGGCGGCGATCTCGTCCGGCTCGTACTCGCCGAACAGCACGCCGATCGCGGCCGTCACCTCGCCCTCGGCGCCCGCGCCGGGCGCGAGCGACTCGTCGACCCGTTCGGCCTGGGCGCGCAGCCGCTTCGGGTCGGCGATCAGGTAGTCCCGGCGGATCAGCACGCTGATCGCCTCGGGGTGCTCGGGGCCCTGGTAGCCGGACCCGGCGTCGTCGCCGGGGATCTCGAACGGGGTGACCTCGTCGTAGACCTCGTAGAGGATCTGGTCGTAGGCGATGGCTGCCGCCGCGAGCTCCTCGTACGCGTGGACGACGACCGGATCGCCGGGTTCGGTGGAGCTGGAGACGGCCTGCAGGTGGCGGTCGATGGCGGCCTTGACCGCCTCTGCGGCGGCCCGTACCTCGGTGATGGTCAGCTGCGCGGCATCAGACATGGTGCAGACGCTATCCCCACCCGGCGACGACACGCACAGCGGTTGTCACCTACAGCCGCTAAAACCGGGCAAGTTCACCCCCGATGTCCGTTCCGGGTGCTTCTGCGCCCACCGCCGCGGGGCGTTTCCCGACCCCGTCCCGACCGCGCTCCGCTCGGGTTCGCGCCCGTCCGGCCCCGGGGGGACGGGTTCCGCTTCGGCCCGCGCTCCGGCCCGGGCCGCCGCCGCGGGTCCCCGGACCGGGGTCGGGGGCGCGCATCGGCGCGGTCCGGCGCGGGTATCCCTTCCGGTAGCGGAAAACTGATTGACGATCAGCTCGGGCCGGGACGAGGCTCGGACCGTCCGTGCGGACGGGCCGTACCCGAACCGGCCACCTGTCGGCGACGCGCCGTAGGCTTGCAGGCAGCACAGCAGCGGAGGAGACGCCTTGATCCCTACCAAAACGGTCCGGCTTCCGGAGTACGAGTACCAGTCGCTCCGCCTGCCGCGCGGCACCACCAGGAACGCCGCGCGCCAGCTCCTCACCGAGCACGCCGAGTACGGGAACTGGGAGCTGGACCGGCTCCGGCTGTTCCCCGACGGCAGCCGCACGGTCCGGCTGAAGCGGAAGATCATCCGGCAGGTCCGTTCCACCTGGTAGCGATCGCCCTCCGGGAACCACCCGGGCCCGCGCCCGGGCGCCCCACCGCCTTCCGTGCGGTGGGGCGCCCGGGCGCGGGCGTGCGGTGCGGCGGCCGTCCGGTGCGGCGGCCGTCCGGTGCCGCCGGTGTCAGCGGCGGGCGAGGGCCCGCGAGCGGCGGTAGAGCACGCCGCCGCCGAGCAGCAGCGCGATCCCGGCCGGGGCGATGACCTCCAGGCCGGACGCGCCGGTGGAGGCCAGCTGCGCCCGGTCCGCGACGGCGGGGGCGGCGGCCCGGGCCTGGGTCACGGTGGCCGGGGTGGCCGGGGTGTTCACCGTGGTCGTGGTGCCGGGGGTGCCGGGGGTGGTCGGGGTGGAGGGCTGGTCGCCGTTGGGGCCGCCGTTGCGGTCGGTGGGCGGGGTGCCGTGCTCGCCGCCGGTCTGCTCGGGCGGGCAGTCGTGACCGGGGGGCTGGGTGCTCGGCGGGGTGGTGGTGGGCGGGGTGGTCGGGTGCTGGTGCTGGTGCGGGGTGCCGGCGTTCGCGCAGTCGTTGCCGAACGCCGGGTTGCCGAGGCCGACCACGCTGACCGAGTTGCCGCAGGCGTCGACCGGCGCGGTGACCGGCACCTGCACGTTGTTGCCCGAGGCGACGCCGGGCGAACCGGCCGCCGTGCCGCTCGCGCCGGACCCCGCCCCCGCGTGGCCGCCACCGGTCTGCCCGCCGGCCTGACCGCCACCGGCGTGGCTGCCGCCGGCGTGGCTGCCGCCGGTGTGGCCGCCCGCGCTGACGTTGGAACAGTCGTTGCCGTACGCCGGGTTGAGCAGGCCGATCAGGTTGATCGTGTTGCCGCAGGCGTTCACGGGGAGCTCCACCGGAACCTGCACCGCGTTCCCGGAACCCACGCCTGGCGAGTTGACCGCCGCACCGTGCGCGTCGGCGGCGGCGTGGGCATAGCCCGCGGTCGAGGCCAGCACGCTGCCGGTGGCCATGGCCGTGAGGAGGCCTTTCCTGGCGACCTGTCGCATTGACTCCCCTTGGTTTCTCGCTCGATGGTCCGGACCCGATCGAACGGCGCCGGATTTCCGTTTCTCCGGAATCCGGGGCCGGACGTCGATCCGATAGTCGGAATTGCCCGCCGCGACGGCGGCAGCACTACTTCAACGACCCTTAACGGTGAAGGTTGAGCCATCTGCAGTCAGTTCATCCGATCGGGTGAGCTGCGGCTTCACCCGGGAACCGCGCCGTTCACCCGACCGGGCCGCGAACGGGTCGGCGCCGACGCGCGCGCCCCTCCGGACACGCGTCCGCCCCCGCGCGACACAGGGGTCGCGCGGGGGCGGGAACTCGGGGTCGAGCGGCCCGTCGGTCAGTGACGGGACCGGCTCAGACGTTCTGGCAGGCGTTGCCGAACGCGGGGTTGAGCAGGCCGATCACGCTGATGGTGTTGCCGCAGACGTTGATCGGGACGTGCACCGGGATCTGGATCAGGTTGCCGGAGAGCACGCCCGGGGAGGCGACCGCCGAACCGTCCGCACCGGCACCGCCGTGCGCCGAGGCGACACCGGCACCCGCGAGCACCAGGCCACTGGTGGCGGCGACAACGGCAGCGATCTTCTTGGCCTTCATCTGAACTGTTCCTCCTGGTCGTTTCCAGCCCGTTCCCCCGGGCTGCACACGGAAGAACGAAGCCGCCGGGGCCGGGACACGGGGCCGGAACCGCATTCACCCGTTGAAGTGATCAAGCGAACAGGTGATCGCCATTTCGGATGCTCGAAAGCTCTGATGCTGGACGGACTAATCCGACTTCCGCCGCCCCGGCCGCCTCCGCTGCCGCCGCCCCGCACCCCGTGTCCCGCCCCGGCGGGCGCCGCCCGGTCAGGCCAGGTCGATGAACCGGTCCAGCACCCGCACGCCGAACTTCAGGCCGTCCACCGGCACCCGCTCGTCCACGCCGTGGAACATCCCGGCGAAGTCCAGCTCCGGCGGGAGCTGGAGCGGCGCGAAGCCGAAGCAGCGGATGCCGAGGTCCTGGAAGGACTTGGCGTCGGTGCCGCCGGACAGGCAGTAGGGGACGGCCCGGGCGATCGGGTCCTCGGCGCGCAGCGCGGTCTGCATGGCCTCGACCAGGGGGCCGTCGAAGCTGGTCTCGATCGCCTTGTCGTGGTGCAGGCTCTCGCGCTTGACGCGCGGCCCGAGGACGCTGTCCAGCTCGGCCAGGAACTCCTCCTCGTAGCCGGGCAGGAAGCGGCCGTCCACGTGCGCGGTGGCCTGGCCGGGGATCACGTTCACCTTGTAGCCGGCGCCGAGCATGGTCGGCTGGGCGGTGTTGCGCAGGGTGGTGCCGATCATCTTGGCGATGCCGCCGAGGATCCGCAGCGTCTCGTCCATGTCCTCCGGGTCGAGCGGGACGCCCAGCGCGTCCGAGAGCTCGTCCAGGAAGGCCCGGACGGTCTTGGTGATCCGCAGCGGGAACTCGTGCCGGCCGAGCCGGGCCACCGCCTCGCACAGCTCGGTGATCGCGTTGTCGTTGTTCTCCATCGAGCCGTGCCCGGCCCGGCCCTCGACGGTCAGGCGCATCCAGTGCATGCCCTTCTCCGCCGTCTCCACCAGGTACAGCCGGGCCTGGTCGTTGACCGTGAAGGAGAAGCCGCCGACCTCGCCGATCGCCTCGGTGACGCCCTCGAACAGCTCGGGGTGCCGGTCCACCAGGAACCGGGCGCCGTAGGTGCCGCCGGCCTCCTCGTCCGCCAGGAACGCCAGCACCAGGTCACGCGGGGGCTTGCGGCCGGTGCGCAGCCGGTCGCGGACCACCGCGAGGGTCATCGCGTCCATGTCCTTCATGTCGACGGCGCCGCGACCCCACACGCAGCCGTCGGTGATCTCCCCGGAGAACGGGTGCACCCGCCAGTCGTCGGCGTTGGCCGGGACCACGTCGGTGTGCCCGTGGATCAGCAGGCCCGGCCGCGACCGGTCCTCGCCCTCGATCCGCACCACCGTGGACGCCCGGCCCTTGGCCGACTCGAAGATCTGCGGCTCCAGCCCGAACTCGGCGAGCTGCTCGGCCACGTACTCGGCCGCCTTCCGCTCCCCCGGACCGGATCCGTCGCCGTAGTTGCTGGTGTCGATCCGGATCAGGTCCCGGCAGATGTCCGCGACCTCCGACTCCGCCGTCACCACGCGCTCGCTGCCCACGCTCATCGCTCCCACCTCGTGTCGGCCCGCGCCGGCGCGGCTGCGGCCCGCGCCGCCCCGACCCCAGCCGGGGGCCGCGGGCACCGTCCCGCCATCCTCCCCCCAGCACCCGCCCACTCCCAAGGGCGTGTCCCCCGACACTCCTTACCGCCGCCCCCACCACCCGCTTTCGAAGCCCCGGCCGGCCCCGCGCCCCCGGTTTTGGGTCCGGCAGTCGATCTTTGCTACTGTTGTCCATGTCAGCGCGGGGAACACCCCACGCAGACGACACCCGGTCCGGGTGGCGGAATGGCAGACGCGCTAGCTTGAGGTGCTAGTGCCCTTTATCGGGCGTGGGGGTTCAAGTCCCCCCTCGGACACCAGCTGAGACCCCTGTTGATCAGGGGTCTTTCTGCGTTTCCGGCCGCACTGGCCGAGGGCGCGCGGGCCGTCCGCGTGCTTGCCGCTTCCTCGTTCCGGTGGGCGGGGGGTGGTGTCGGGGGGCGTCGCTAGGGTTCCGGCTGTCGATCATCGGATGGTCAGGGCGCGGAGGAGTGGGCTGTGCGGCGCTGGGAGCTCGTCGGGGACGGTTCTGCGAAGTTCTGGGAGGCGGCCGTCGAGGGCTCCGCGGTGCGGGTGCGCTACGGGCGGATCGGCACCGGGGGGCGGGAGCAGCTCAAGGAACTGGCCTCCGCCGAGGCCGCGGCGGCGCACTTCGCCAAGCAGGTCGCGGAGAAGGAGCGCAAGGGGTACGCGGAAGTACGGCGGGCCGGGGAGGTGGCGCCCCCTGCCGGGGGCGCCGGGGCGGGGGAACTGCCGGACGAGGACACCTTCGTGCTGCCGGACTCCTGGCGGAAGGCGGCGTTGCCGCGGCGCGGGATCCGGGTGCCGGAGGTGACCTGGCCCGGCCCGGAGGCGCTGGAACGGGAGCGGCTGCGGATCGCCGACCGCGCCGACTGGGTGGAGCGGGTGCTGGACGCCCCGGCGTCCGACCCGGAGCTGGTCCGGGCCGCCCGCGCCTACCTGGGCGGCGAGCCGGACGTGCTGGGCGCGGCGGCGCTGTCGAGCATGCTGCCGGCCCCCTGGCAGGCCGGGGCGCCGGAGCAGGCGCTGTTCGCCGACGCCTGGACGGCCCGGCACGGGCTGGCCTTCGCGGTACGGGCGGTGCAGGAGCGGCACGCCGTGGAGACCCACTACTTCCAGTCCGGGAACCGCGTGTCGGACATCGCGCTGCGCCGACGGACCGCGACCCCGCACCACTACGGGGTCCGGACCCTCCCGGCCGAGCAGCGGCTGCGCGCCCTGCTCGCCGCCGCACCGGAGCCGGAGTACCTGGCCGCGCTCACCGCCCTCTCCGCGTGCCGGGACACGCCCCGGCGCCGGGTGCTCGCCTCCTTCCTGGCCCCGGGCGTGCCCGGCTGGCTGGACGAGTGCCTCGCCGACCTGCCCGGCTACGGCGAGGACCGGCTGCAGTCGCACCTGCAACTGCTGTACGCGCTGGACGATCCGGCGCAGTTGGAGCGGCTCGGTTCCGCCCCCGAAGTCCCTTGGGGCAGCTGGACGCTGCCCCTGGTCGCGACCCTCGCCGACGGCCTCGGCGCGGCCGCCGCCCCCCTGGTGGGCGAGGGCGCCGGCCTGGCGCGCAACGCGGACGGCGTCAGGGAGCTGTCCGCCGCGCTGGCGCACTTCCCGACCGACGACGCCCTGCGGCTGCTGCTGACCGAGCTGGACGACAAGCACGTCCTCCCGGCCCTCCAGGAGGCCGTCCGGCGCTACCCGGTGCGGGCCGTGCGGCTGCTGGCCGAGGTCGTGGCGCGGGGCGGGCGGGACGGTGCGGCCGCCCGGCGGATGCTCAACGCCCACGTCCTGCTGCACCGGGAGCTGCTGCCACGGATCCTGCCGCTGCTCGACGCCGCGACGGCGGCGCTGGTCGCGGAGCTGGACGGCGCCCGCCCGCAGGCGCCCGAGGCCGGTCCGCAGGCGCTGCCGCCGCTGCTGGTCTCGCCGCCGTGGACCCGGCCGCGCACCCGCCGCGAGCCGCTGGTGGTCGAGGGCCTGCGGCCGGACGAGGAGGTGCGGCTGCTCTGGCGGGACGGTGAGCGGGAGAGCTGGGCCCGGGCCGACTTCAGCACCCCGTGGCGGTACCCGAGGGACACCGACTGGGCGGCCACCGCGAAGGAGGTGCTGGGCGAGTCCCACAACCTCTGGTACCCGGTCCGGCTGCTGCTGCAGGGCCCGACGGAGGTGCTCGCCCCGTTCGTCGCCGACTGGCGCCCCGCGGACCTGTGGGGCGGCACGGAGTGCCTGCCGGCGGTGGTCGCCGAGTACGGTGCGGCGGCGCTGCCGGTGGCGCTGCACGTCGCCCGTTCCCAGCCCGCGAACTTCGCGTCGCTGCTGCTGCCGTTCCTCGACGTGCGGGCGGCCCGACAGCTGGCGGACGGCCTGGTACGACTCAAGTCGGTGCGTTCCACGGCCCGTTCGTGGTTCGCCCGGCACGGGACGGCGGGCGCGCTGCTGCTCGTCCCGGACGCGGTCGGCGGGGCCGGGCGGGAGCGGGAGGCCGCCGAGCACGCGCTGCGGCTGGTCGCCGCGACCGTCGGCGGGGCGGAGCTGCTGGCCGCCGTCACCGCCCGCTACGGCGACCCGGCGGCGGAGGCGGTCGCCGAGGTGCTGGCCGTCGACCCGCTGGAGATCGCGCTGCCGGCCCGGATGCCGGTGCTGCCCTCCTGGGCGCAGCCGGCCGTGCTGCCGCAACTGCCGCTGCGCGCACCGGCGGAGGGGCCGGAAACGGCGCTGCCCGCGGCGGCTGCGGGGCACGTGCTGACGATGCTGGCGCTGTCGCGGCCCGGCGAGCCGTACCCCGGGCTGGCGGTGGTGGCGCAGGCGTGCCGGGCCGACGGGCTGGCCGCGTTCGGCTGGGCGCTGTTCGAGCAGTGGCGGCAGGCCGGGATGCCCGCCAAGGAGAGCTGGGCGCTGCACGCGCTGGGGGTGCTGGGTGATGACGCGACGGTGCGCCTGCTGACGCCGGTGGTGCGCGAGTGGCCGGGGCAGGGCGCTCACCAGCGGGCGGTGGAGGGGCTGGACGTGCTGGCCGCGATCGGCACCGACGCCGCGCTGCTGCACCT
This sequence comes from Kitasatospora sp. NPDC004272, assembly GCF_053603035.1. Classification (NCBI taxonomy): domain Bacteria; kingdom Bacillati; phylum Actinomycetota; class Actinomycetes; order Kitasatosporales; family Streptomycetaceae; genus Kitasatospora; species Kitasatospora sp. NPDC004272. The sequence continues at coordinate 7,565 of NZ_JBSGET010000037.1, forward strand.
GCACGGCATCGCGCAGCGGGTGAAGTTCAAGGCGTTGAAGGCCCGCGCGCAGGAGAAGATCGCCGAGGTGGCGGAGGGCCTGGGCCTGACCGCCGAGCAGCTCGGCGACCGCCTGGTGCCCGACCTCGGCCTGAACCCGGACGGCAGCACCGTCATCGACTACGGCAGCCGGACGTTCACCGTCGGCTTCGACGAGCAGCTGCGCCCGTACGTGAAGGACGCCGACGGCAAGCGCCGCAAGGACCTGCCCGCCCCGGGCGTCAAGGACGATCCGGAGCTCGCGCCCGCCGAACGCAAGCGGTTCGCCGCCCTGAAGAAGGACGCCCGCACCCTGGCGGCCGACCAGATCCGCCGCCTGGAGGGCGCGATGGTCGCGGGGCGCACCTGGAGCGCCGAGGAGTTCACCGCGCTGTTCGTCGAGCACCCGCTGGTGTGGCACCTGGCCCGCCGGCTGGTCTGGACGGCGGCTCCGACCGGGGGCGACGACGGCACCGCGTTCCGGATCGCCGAGGACCGCACCTTCGCCGACGTCCACGACGGGCCGTTCGCGCTGCCCGCCGACGCGACCGTCCGGCTGGTCCACCCGCTGCTGCTGGGCGAGCGGGCGGTGGCGGCCTGGTCGGAGCTGTTCGCCGACTACGAGGTGCTCCAGCCGTTCCCGCAACTCGGCCGTCCCGTCCACCGGTTCACCCCGGAGGAGGCCGCCGCGAACCGGCTGCACCGCTTCGAGGGCCGCACCGTGCCGGTGGGCCGGCTGCTCGGGCTGACCAAGCGCGGCTGGGAGCGCGGCGCGCCGCAGGACGCCGGGGTGGAGCGGTGGTTCTCCAAGCGGCTCGGTGAGGGCTGCCACCTGGTCATCGCGCTCGACGAGGGCATCGCGGTGGGCATGGTGGACGAGTTCCCCGACCAGACCTTCGAGACGGTCTGGCTGGACTCCTCGCCCGGTGACCACTGGAGCAGCCACGAGTACCCGCTGCGCTACGGCGACCTGGACCCGGTCACCGCCTCCGAGCTGCTCGCCGACCTGACGGAGGTCACCGCCGGGTGACGCGCCCCGGGCCCGGGGGCCGGCCCGCGCCCCGGGCCCGGGCTCCGGCACGGGGCGAGCCGAGACGCTGCCGTGGCCGGGACGTGACGCGGCGTCGGGAGACTCGTGCCCATGCGAAACGACGGGGGGCGGGTGCTGCGCTGGGCGGGGCACCCGGGGACGTTGCTGGCGGTGCTGGTACTGGCGTTCAACGACCGGGTGGGCAAGCGGAGTTGGCCGGGGGCGGTGACCGGCAAGGCCAGTGACGTGGCGTGGATGCTGGCCGTCCCGCCCGTCCTGGCCCTGCTGGCCTCGGCCGTCCCGCGGCTGCGCGGGGAGCCGGCGGCCCGGCTCGGGGTGGCCCTGACGGCGCTGGGCTTCGGGTGGGCCAAGTCCTCCGCCGCCGGGGCCGAACTGGCCTCCCGCGGCTGGTCGGCGCTGACCGGCGTGCCGAGCCGCACGGTCGCCGACCGGACCGACCTGCTGGCGCTGCCCGCGCTGGCGGTGGCCTGGTGGCTGTGGCGGCGCAGCGCGCACCGGCGGCCCGAGCACCCCGACCGTGCCGACCGTGCCGTGCGTCCTGTGCGTTCCCGGCTCCGGCGGCCGTCGCGGCGGGCGCTGGCCCTGCTGACGGTGCCGCTGGCGGTGGCGTCGATGGTGGCGACCTCGGCGGCGGACCGGCCGCGGCCGCGGCTGTGGAGCGAGGACGGCAAGCCGGTGGCGTACGACGGCCGGCGCTGGACCAGCGACGACGGCGGCCTGAGCTGGCGTTCCGACCCGGGCGGCGACAAGTCCACCGAACCGCCCGCCGACGCCCCCGCCGCGGCGGACGGGCAGTGCCTTCCCGAGCAGCCGCAGGTCTGCTTCCGGCTGCTCGGGTACGGGCTGCCGGTGGAGATCAGCCGGGACGGCGGGGCGAGTTGGCAGGAGGACTACTTCCCGTCGACAGCCGTGCGCGTCCCGACGCCCGGCCCGCCGTGGCCGGGCACCGCCGCTCCCCCGACCTCGACGGCGGGTGCCTCGACGGCGGGGGCGCCGGGAGCGGGGGCTTCGACGGCGGGGGCGCCGGGAGCGCCGTCCGCGGAACCGCCGACGCCGGGCGAGCTGGTGGTCGTGGCCGCCCCGGGCGGCGGGCACACGGTGGTCGTGCGCTACCCGCTGAACGGCCTGCTGGTGCGGAGCACGGACGGCCGGTGGAGCGAGGGCTCCCTGCCGCCGTGGCCCGAGGCGGACCGGGCGGACGGCGTGAGCCACCTGCTCGCGGGCGCGCTGGCGTCCTTCGTGGCGGGGCTGGCGGCGCTGCTCACCGGTCTGGGCGCGCGCCGCCTGCGCACCGCCGTCCGCCCGTTCGACCCGCCGCACCTGCCGTGGCTGCTGGCGCTGCGCGCCGCCCTGCCGTTCAGCTGGCTGTCCGCGGCGGCGGCGCTCCTCGGCCAGCACCGGCTGCCCTGGCCGCTGCCGGTGCTCTGGCCGCTGTCGGCGGCGGCGCTCGCGGCGACGGTCCTGCTGTGGCGGCGCCCGCCCGCCTCCGGCCGGGGCCCCGGGACCACGGTGGGCATGCTGGCGGTGGCCGCCCTGGTCTGCGTCACGACCTTCCTGAGCGCGTTCCTCCCCGACGGCTCCCGGCTGTCCTGGGCCGCCTCCTGCTGGTGGGCCACCTGCTACGCCCTCCTCGGCGGTCTGGCCACCGCCCTGATCGGCGTCCTGACCCGGCCCCCGCGCAGCCCGTACCCCCCGCTTCCCGGCTCGTTCGGCCGGTAGACGCGATGCCGGCTCAGGCCGACGACCCCGGATGGACGCCGCTCCGGGAGGGGTGAGCGGGTGGGGCGCGCGCCGGGGTGTGCTTCGAGCGCCCCCGTGCGGGTGAGCACGGGTCGTTCGTGGGCGGAGGTGGCGTGTCGGGCGGGTGGGCGCTGCCAGGGTGTGGCGGGTGATCTCTCGACGTGGATTGTTCCTCGCCTCCGGCGGTGCGATGACCGCCGCCGCCCTGGCCGGCCCCGGGGCCGGCCTCTCCCGGGCCGCCGGTGCGGCCGCCCCGCCGCCCGACCCGGCCCGCCAGGAGGCGGCGCTGACCATGGCGCGCCGCATCCTGCTGACCGACGCGGACCACCGCGACCTGACGCTCGACTACCTGAAGCTGCTGACCGGCCGTCAGCGGCTGCGTCCCACCGCCTCGCGCGAGGTGCTGGTGGTGGGTGCGGGCGTGGCGGGCATGGTGTGCGCACGGCTGCTGCTGGCGGCCGGGCACAAGGTGCGGGTGCTGGAGGCGAACCGGAGCCGGGTCGGCGGCCGGGTGAAGACCTTCCGCGGCGACCTGTGGCAGGATCCGCGGCTGCACGCGGAGGCGGGCGCGATGCGGATCCCGTCCAGCCACGTGCTGACCCTCGCGCTGGCCGACCACCTGAAGGTGCCGCGCCGCCCCTTCCACCTGGTGGACGTCCCGCCCGAGCCGGACCTGCTCTCCGGGGACGCCCGGGTGGTCTACAAGTCGTGGACCGGCGAGGAGTTCGCGACCGGCACCGCGCCCGCGTACACCGCGCCCAAGGGGCTCGGCGGCCGGCTGGTGCACGTGAACGGGCAGACCGTCAGCAAGGCGGCGTACGCGGCCGATCCGCGGCCGGTGAACAAGAGCTTCGGCTGGGACAGCGACCAGACCACCGGCGCCGCCTTCGACCGCGCCCTGGACACCGCCCGCGCGTACACCATGGTGAAGAACGGTGACGGCTCCTGGAGCGACAAGCCGATCGAGCAGCGGGTGACCGGCATGGCGCAGCTGCTGTACGACCTGGACGGCTACTCGCTGCTGCGCTACCTGCAGGAGAGCGAGGGCTGGAGCGACGCCCAGGTGCAGGCGGTGGGCACGCTGGAGAACCTGACCAGCCGGCTGTCGTACGGTTTCCTGCACTCGGTGTTCGACGCCTCGGACATCAACCCGGCGGTCACCTACTTCGAGTTCAGCGCGGGCACCGACGCGCTGACCGAGGCGCTCGCCAAGGGCCTGCCGATCGAGCGCGGCAAGGTGGTCACGCAGGTGCGCCTGGTCGACGGCGGGGTGACGGTGGTCGCCGAGCCGGAGACCGGCCCGGAGGACGAGGCGTGCGAGGGCGCGGTCGGCGGCGACCGCTGCGAGTACCGGGCGGACGCGGTGGTGCTGGCGGTGCCGTACGCGGCGCTGCGGCACGTCGACTTCGACCCGATCCTGCCGTACGGCAAGCGCCGGGCGATCGCCGAGCTCAAGCACGACACCGCGCACAAGGTGCTGGTCGAGTTCACCGAGCGCTGGTGGGAGTGGGACGAGGACGCCTGGCGGGCGAAGCTGGGCGCCGACTACCGGCCCGCCCCGCACGGGGACGCGGTGGCGGCGGTCGGCGGCGGCTGCGTCTCGGACGAGGCCAGCCGGTTCGTCTACTTCCCCTCGCACCCGAGCGACGACGGCGCGCCCGGCGGCATCGTGCTGGCCGCCTACAACTGGGCCGAGGACGCGCTGCGCTTCGACGCGCTGACCCCCGCCGACCGGCACACCGAGGCGCTGGACCACCTGGCGGGCCTGTTCGGCGAGCGGATCCGCCGCTACGCCACCGACCGGCACGTGTCGCAGTCCTGGCTGCGCAACCGCTGGGCGCTCGGCGAGGCCGTGATCGAGACCCCCGGCCAGCTGCTCAGCCTCGGCCCGCACGTCCCCGCCCCGGTCGACGGGCGGCTGTTCTTCGCGGGCGACCACTGCCAGCCGCGCTACCACGCGTGGATCTCCGGCGCGATCGCCTCCGGCACGGAGGCCGCCGTCCAGCTCACCTCCGGCTGACGGCTGACGGCTGGCTGCTGACGGCCGACGGCTGACCGCTGACCGCTGACCGCTGACCGCTGACACCCGATCAGGGCCCGCCCGACGGCCGTCCGCCGGGCGGGCCCTGACGCGCGTTCGGGCCGCACCGGCCCCGGCTCCCGTCCGGCCCGCACCGGCCCTGACGCGCGTTCGGCCCGGCCCGGCGCCGGGCCCCGGACGGGCGGGCCGCCCGGGGCGCCGATAGCATCGACCCATGCCTGACGCCGCCCGCCACCAGCGGTCCTCGGTGCTGCTGGCGTTCCGCTCCGCGGTGGCGCTGAACCGGCTGCTGGACGTGCTGCCGGTGTTCGAGGGCGACCCGCGGATCGACCGCTGGTTCACCCTGGTGCCCGGTTCCCGGTTCGGGACGGACGCGCTGGCCGCGCTGGACCGCTCCGGCGCCCGGGTGGTGGACTTCGACGAGGCCCGCGGCCGGCACTTCGACCTGATCCTCTCCACCAGCCCCAAGGGCGAACTGACCAGCCTCTCCGGCCGGGCCCGGGCACTGCTGCCGCACGGCGCCGGGTTCAACAAGGCGCTGGCGGACGAGGGTTCGCCCCGGCTGCCGTCCGGCCTCGACCCGGCGTTCCTGCTCGCCGCGGGCGAGCCCTGGGCCGACCTGCACGGCCTCGGGCACCACGAGCAGCTCGCCCGGCTCACCGAGTTCTGCCCGCCCGCCGCCGCCCGCGCGGTCGTGGTCGGCGACCCGACGCTGGACCGGATGCGGGAGTCGACCGGCCGCCGCGACACCTACCGGGCCCGGCTCGGCGTCGGCGGGCGGACGCTGCTGGCGGTGCTGACCACCTGGGGTCCGGAGAGCCTGCTGGTGCGCCGGCACGGCCTGCCGCTGGAGCTGGCCCTGCACCTGCCGGTGGACGAGTACCGGGTCGCCCTGGTGGTGCACCCCAACGAGGTCAGCGCCCGCACCCCCTTCGACCTCGCCGAACAGCTCGGCCCGGCGCTGCGGGCCGGCCTGCTGCTGCCCGCCGCGCACCAGGAGTGGGCGTCCGTCCTGGTCGCCGCCGACGCGGTGCTCACCGACCACGGCTCGACCGCGCTGTACGCGGCGGCGCTCGGCCGCACCGTCGTCCTGGACGGCTACGACGGCGGCCGGGAACTGCTGCCCGGCACCCCGATGGCCCGGCTGCTGGCCGCCGCGCCGCGCTTCACCGGGGCCGCCGACCTGCCCGGCCTGCTGCGCGCGGCCGCCCCGCCCGACCCGTCCCGGGTCGCCGCCGACGCCTTCGCCCGCCCGGGCGAGGCGCTGCCGCTGCTGCGCGCCGAGCTGTACCGGCTGATCGGCCTGCCGCCCCCGGGCACGCCGCTGGCGCCCGCGCTGCTGCCGGACCCGGTGGTGTCCCGGCCGCCGGACCGGGCGCTGGCGGTGCGCGCCGGGGTGGACGGGCGGCGGGTCCGGGTGGAGCGCTTCCCGGTGGCCACCGACCTGCCGGTGCACCACCGGGCCGCCCAGCACGGGTCGGCGGGCCTGACCGAGCAGCGCGGCGCCGAACTGCTGTGGCGGCGGCCGGGCACCGGCCGCTGGTCGGCGGCCGGCTGGGCCGCGCACGTCCTGGACGAACTGCCGTCCTGCCGGGCCGCTGCCGCCCTGCTCTCCCCCGGGCGCTGCCTGCTGGTGCACCGCCGGCTCGGCGCGTTCGCCCTGCGCGTCCCGCCGCACCGCGCGGACGGCCGGGTCGGCCGGGTCGACCCGGCCGCGGCGGCCTCCGCCGCGTACGCCTGGCTGGTCTCCCGGCCGCACCCGGCCGGTGAGCTCCCGGTGGAACTCACCTGCGCGGTGGGCCGGTCGACGGCCCGACTGGAGCTGACGGCGGCCGGGCCGGAGGAGCTGGACGCCGAGTTCTGACGACGGGCCCCGGGGGTCACGCCCCGGTCGGGTCACGCCCCGGTCGGGTCACCCCCGGTCGGGTCGGCGCCGTCCGGCTCGCCGCCGTGCTCGGCGCGCAGGGCCGCGGCGCGGGCCCGGTACCGGGCGGCGGCTTCGGGGCGGCCGGTGCGGTCGGCGAGTTCGGCGTACTCGGTGCTGATCCGGGCCTCGTCGTGGCTGGAGCCGCGGGCCACCGCGTCGGCCAGGGCTTCGGCGAGCAGGGGCTCGGCCTCCTGGTGGCGGCCGAGCCGCCGCAGCGCCCGGGCCAGGCCGAAGGCGGTGCGGGCGACCAGCCGGGCCCGGCCCGGCAGGGCCGCGAACTCGGTGCGGGCCTCGGCGAAGAGCGCGGCGGCGGCGGGCTGGTCGTCGGCGGCGGCCGCGGTCTTGGCGAGCTGGTAGGTCTGCAGGGCGGCGCCGTACGCGTTGCCGATGCCGAGCTGGATGCCGCGGGCGGTGGTGAAGTCGGTGCGGGCGGCGGCGAAGTCGGCGAGCGCGGCCGCCCGGTCGCCCTGCCGGAGGGCGGACTCGCCGCGGGCCAGGGCGAGTTGGCCGCGGAAGTCGATCGCGGAGCCGGCCAGCCTGCGGTGCGGGTGGGAGTCGTCGAGCAGGTCGGCCAGCGCGGCGGCCCGGTCCAGCGCGGCGGCGGCCTCCTCGAAGCAGCCCTGCTCCCACAGCGGGCGGGCCAGCATGCTGCGGGTGCGGACCCGGGACGGCAGGTGGCCGGTGCGGTCGGCGGCGACGGCGGTGCGGAAGGCGTCCACCGCGTCCGAGCGGTGACCCTCGACCGGGCCGTCGGGGCCGTCGGCGCCCCCGGCGTGCCGGGGGTGGTCGAGGAAGTGCGTCCACAGCGATTCGGCGAGCGCGACGGCGTCCTCGTCGCGGCCGCTGTCGTGGGCGAGGCCGACCGCGCCGTACAGGGCGTGCCGGTTGGCCTCCATCCAGCGCAGCGCGTCGGTCCGGCCGGTCCCGAGGTCGGCGTCGGGGACGCCGGGCAGCGGCGGCAGTTCGTCCTGGACGGTGGCGCGGGGGCCGGCGGCCAGCAGGTCGGCGCGGGCGGTCTGGCGGCGCAGCCAGTGCAGCAGCCGGGCCCGGGCGGCGTCGCGTTCGGTGCCGGCCGGGTCGGCGGTGCGGCCGGTGCGGCGGGCGTGGGCGCGGACCAGGGGGTGCTGGCGGTAGCCGCCGGAGCGGTAGTCGAGCAGTCCGGCGGTGAGGAGTTCGGCGAGGGCGTCCTCGGTGTCGAACATCTCCCGGCCGAGCAGGGCGGCGGCGGTCGGCAGGATCACGAACGGGCCGGGGCACTCGGGCAGCAGCCGGTACAACCGGGCGGCGTCCGGGCCGAGGTCGGCGTAGGCGGCGTCCCAGACGGCTTCCACGGGCGTGTTCCCCCGCTCGTGCAGGTCGGCGGTGAGGCGTTCGGTGAGGGCGGCCAGGCCCCGGTGCGGGTACTTGCGGGCGAGTTCGCCGGCCACCTCGGCGGCCTTCGGCAGCCCGCCGCAGGCGGCGGCGAGTGCCCGGACGGCGGCCGGGTCGGCGGCGGCCGGGTGCCGGCCGTCGAAGAACAGGCCGAGCAGTTCGGCGGTCTGCTCGGTGCTGAGCGGGGCGAGCGCCAACTCCCCGGTGGCGGGGCCGAGGTCGTACAGCGGGCCGTGGCTGGTGACCAGGACCAGGCTGCGGGCGGAGGCGGGCAGCAGCGGTTCGGCCTCGGCGGCGCTGCGGGCGTTGTCGATCACCAGCAGCAGGCGCTTGTCCCGGGTGCGGTCCCAGAACTGGCGGACCAGGCCGCGGAAGTCGCGGCGCAGCCACTCGGGTTCGACGCCGAGCGAGCCCAGCAGGTCGATCAGGACGGCGGCGAGGTCGGTCAGGCCGTCGCGCCGGTACTCGTCCAGGTCGAGGTAGTGGGCGCCGTCCGGGTAGCGCGCGGCGAGCCGGTGGCCGGCCCGGACGCACAGGGCGGTCTTGCCGACGCCGCCCAGGCCGGTGACGGTGAGGATCCGGGGGCGGGTGCCGTCGCCGTCCGGGGCGGCCTCGGCGGTGGCGGTGATCCGGCGCTGCTCCTCGGCGCGGTCGACGAAGTGCGCCTTCTCCGGCGGGAGTTCGAAGGAGGGGCGGTGGACCAGCACCGGCGCCTGGTGGACGTGGACGGCGTCGATGCGGTGGGCCTGCACCAGGTGGTCCACCCGGGCCCCGCCACCGACCACGTTGTGCGTGTGCTCGCTCACCCGGCCCACCCTACGCGTTCGGGCGGGGGCCGACCGGTGGTCCGGGGAAGTCCGCCGGGCCTACGAGTGGTCGGCCTCGACCGGCCGGTAGTACTCCCAGCTCGGGCTCTCGGCGAGGGCGCGCCAGGTGTCGAGGGCGATGGGCGGCTGCAGCTGCCCGTTCCCGACGATCACCCCCCGGTTGTCGACCGTCCCGCAGTACTCGGTGAACCTGACGACCAGGCCGCTGGGGCGCCACACCGCGACGCGGTAGCCGTAGATGCCGTAGGCCGGGATGTCGTCCGCCTCGACCATCTCCCAACTGCCGTCGGGCAGGTAGCCGTAGGTGCAGATGCGCTGGCGGTTGCCGCTGACGGGGGTGGTCCGGTCGCACTGGAACTGGCTCTGCAGCGCGGAGAGCGGGGCGGCGGCCCCCGGGAAGGGCCGGTCGGCCCGGTGGAGCGTCAGCTCCAGGGCGCCCTCCCGGTGGTCGGCGTCCCGGTAGAGGAAGAGCGCCCCGGCGAAGGACGGCCAGCTGTGCCGGATCCCCGCGACCGAGCCCGGGCTCATCTCCTCCAGGTTGTTCATCGCGCTGCTCTCGCTGAAGTCCTTGAGGTCCTCCTCGGCGAGCTTCCCGGTGGGAGCGGGTCGGCCGAGCGGGGCGAGCTCGGGCAGTTTCAGCGGCCCCCCGGTGTCGGCCCCGACGCTGCCGGTGGCGCCGTCGGACGGCCCGCCGGACGCGGGGGCGGTCGGCGGGGCGGCCGGGGCGACGGCGGGGCGCGGGGCGGCCTCGATCAGCGGGAGGCCGAGGTCGGCCCCGACGAGGGTGACGGCGGCGACGGCCAGCGCCGTCCCGGCGATCCGCCGCCGCCGGGCCAGTCGGCGGCGGCGGCCGCGCCGGCCGCTCTCGGCGACGATCACCGCGACGGGCACGCACAGGTCCTCGACGCTCGTCTCCATGAGGGTGGAGAGCTCCAGGTCCAGGTCCGGGTCCGGGTCCAAGGTTCCGATGCCTTCCGTACGGGCAGGTGGGTGTCGCGCTGATCGGGCGGGCGGGCGCGGGGGTTCGGAGCGTAGTGGGCGGCGGGTCAGTCCTGGAGCAGCAGGGCCCGGTCGGGGCCGAGGATGGTGCGCAGGCGGTTCATCGATCTGGAGTTGAGGCTCTTGACCGCGCTGACGGTGAGGCCCATCGCCTCCGCGGTCTCCTCCAGGCTGTAGTCCTCCAGGTAGCGCAGCACCACGGCCGCCCGGTTGCGGGGCGGCAGTTGGCGCAGCGCGGCGATCAGGGTGACCCGCAGGGCGGCCGAGCTGCCCTCCTGCGCGCCGATCGACGGCTCCTCGGGGAACTCGTCGACCGCGAGCTCGGTGGAGCGGCGCAGCCGCCGGTGCGAGAGGTAGCAGCGCAGCAGCACCTTGCGGGCGTACGCGTCCAGGCCCGCCGCGCCGTCGCGCTGCAGCCTCCCCCAGACCGGGTAGAGCTTGGACAGCGCGGTCTGCACCAGGTCCTGGGCCTGGTGCCAGTCCCCGCACATCAGGTACGCCAGGTGGAACAGGCGGCGTGCCCGGCCGGCCGCGAACTCGTCGAAGCCGAGTTCCTCGGTCATGTGGTCCCCCGGATGGAAAGGTGTTTCGTCGACGTCCTGAAGACACGTCGCGGGCGACCGGGGGGTCGCGGGCCGGGGGTAAAGACTCGGTAACGATGATCGGCGACGGGGCCGGGCGGACCCGGCGTCGGCTCGACGGGGCGTCAGACCCCGTTTGCTCGGCGTTCGGTGGGCGCGGGCCGGACGTCGACGCTGATCCGGGAGCCGTCGGGCAGGTCGCGGGCGGCGTGGGCGAACGGGCCGCGGACGCGCATCGCGGCGGCGGCGTCCTCCGGGACCAGGTTGTCGTGGGCGTACTCGCCGCCGAGGGCGAAGAACCGGCGCGGGAGCAGCCGCTGGTCGACCGGGAGCGGGCCGTTGGCCTGCATGTAGGCGTGGGCGAAGGAGTGCGCGCCGCGGACGTCGGGGTCGGCGAGCAGCCAGCCGGCCCAGTCCTCCAGGCTGCCGCCGAGGTCGGTGACGGCGGCGGTCTCCGGGTCGAAGCGGACCACCCGGGTGCCGTCGAGGATGCCGAACTGGACGCCGAAGAGGTCCTGCCCGAAGCAGAACACCTGGTCGGCGAGGCCCTGGTAGCTGGACTTCCAGGCGTCCTCGCCGTTCCACTCCAGCAGTTCGGGGCCCAGCCCCTCGTCGCCGACCCGGTAGACCTGGATGCCGCCGTTGAAGGCGAAGAAGCCGTTCATCCGGCCGAGCAGCGCGGCGAGTTCGGCGAACGGGCCGTCGGCGGTGCCGAAGTCGAGGTCGACGCCGGGGCCCATCGGGCCGCGGGCGAGTTCCAGCAGCCGGTCGAGTGCGCCGCCCGGCGTGCCCGTGGTCCCCGTCGTACCCGTGGTGCTCATGGCTCGGTCCGTGTCCGTTCCCCGGGGCCGCCCGCTGCGGCCGACGCCTGCGACGATACCGGGGAGCGATCAAGTCCCGTGGCAGGAAACTCCGTTCGGCCCCGCGCGCGGACCGTGCGGTCAGGCGCCGCCCGGGCCGGTCCGGGCGCCCTCGGGGCGGGTGACGGCGAACAGGCCGAGCAGCACGGCGAGGGCGCTGAACGCGGCGGCGGCCGTCACGGCGGTGGCCAGGCCGTGGGCGAGGTCGGCCCGGGCGGGGTGCGCGGTGCCGTGCACGGCGCGGCCGTAGCGGGTGACCAGGACGGCGACGCCCAGCGAGAGGCCGACCTGCTGGACGGCCTGGAGCAGGCCGGAGGCTGCGCCGGTGTCCCGGGGGGCGAGCCCGGCCAGGACGGTGGTGTTGAGCGGGACGAAGCCGAGGCCCAGGCCCGCGCCGAGCAGCAGCAGCGGTCCGAACAGGCCGCTCCAGTAGCCGTCGGCGGGGCCGGTGGAGGCCAGCCACAGGCTGTCGGCGAGGAGCAGCGCGGCGCCGGTGACGATCAGCGGCTTCGCCCCGAACGCCGGGATCAGCCGGGGCGCGCTGCGGGCGGCGGCGAACTGGGCGAGCGCCAGCGGCAGGAAGGCCGCCCCGGCGGCTGGCGGGCCCAGGCCCAGGCCGTCCTGGACGTACAGCGACAGCAGGAAGTAGCTGCCGCCCATCGCGGCGAACAGCAGCAGGAAGATCGCGTAGGCGGCGGAGCGGTCGCGCCGGGCGAACAGCCGGAGCGGGATCAGCGGGCGGGCGGCCCGGGCCTGGACCAGGACGAAGCCGGCCAGCAGGAGGGCGCCGAGCAGCAGCGGGACGACGGTGGCGGGCGCGGTCCAGCCGGCCGAGGAGGCGTGGATCAGGGCGTGGACGACGGCGGTGATGCCCGCGGTGGAGGCGAGCGCGCCCAGCAGGTCGGGGCGGCCGGGGTGCCGCTCGGTCTCCGGGAGGTGGCGGCGCGCCAGCAGGACGGCGGCCAGGCCGATCGGCACGTTGACGAGGAACACCAGCCGCCAGGAGAGCGTGGCGAGCAGTCCGCCGAGGACGAGTCCCAGGGTGATGCCGAGCCCGGCGACGGTGGAGAACACGCCCAGCGCGCGGTGGCGTTCGGGGCCCTCGGGGAAGGTCACGGCGATCAGCGAGAGCGCGGCGGGTGCGGCGAACGCGAAGCCGACGCCCTGCAGGGCGCGGGCGGCGATCAGCACCCCGGCGTTCGGGGCCAGGCCGCCGAGCAGCGAGGCGGCCACCGCGACCAGCAGCCCCGCGGCCAGCGTCCGGCGGCGGCCGAGCAGGTCGCCGGCCCGGCCGCCGAGCAGCAGCAGGCCGCCGAAGGCCAGCGAGTAGGCGCTGAAGACCCAGGCCAGGCCGCCCGGGGAGAAGCCCAGGCCGGCCTGGATCCGGGGCAGCGCGATGTTCACGATGTTGCCGTCGACGGCGACCATCAGCTGGCAGGCGACGATGACCGCCAGCGCGCGCCCGCCCGCCCCGGCGGGTCCGGGCGGCGGGGTTCGTTCGACTACGGAGGAGTATGGGCCTCGGATGGTCACGGCGGTCTCCCGGAGGGCAGGACGGGGGGAGCGCCGAGGGCCAGGCCGCGGTCGACGCTTGTAGACTTTTCGATGGTAGGGACGGCCGGAGAATTGGTCAACAAGCGTTGAAACACGGTCGCCACCGCGGCCCGCGCGACGACCGGAGCCGGAACAGGACAGGAGACGACGTGACCACACCCGAGCGGCCCGGCGGCCGGGGCACCCGCACCCGGCAGGCGATCCTGGCGGCGGCCCGCGAGCTGTTCTCCGAACTCGGCTACGAGCAGACCACCGTGCGCACCGTGGCGCACCGGGCCGGGGTCGACCCGGCACTGGTGATGAAGTACTTCGGCTCCAAGGAGGGCCTGTTCGACGCGGTCTCCGAGCTGACCCTCTCCTTCGGCGGCGCGCTCTCCGGGCCCCCCGAGCAGCTCGGCGAGCGCCTGCTCGGGCACGTGCTGGCCGACCTCGACGGCCGCCCGGACCGCAGTCTGCCGGTGCTGCGCTCGATGCTGACCCACCCGCAGGCCGCCGAGGCGGTCCGCTGCGCGGTCGCCGACCCCGGCAACAGCCCGGTCGCCGACGCCCTCACCGGCGAGGACGCGCAGCTGCGCGCCACCCTGGTCGGCACCGTCGCGCTGGGCCTGCTGGTCTCCCGCTACCTGCTGCGCGTCCCCGAGGTCGAGCAGGCCCCCGCCGAGCAGCTCACCGCCCTGCTCGGCCCCTGCCTGCGCCCGCTGCTGACCCCGCCCGGCCCCGACTCCCCGGACACCCCCGCTGCCGCCCCTGCCGCCCCCGACTCCCCCGCCGCCCCGGCGGGCCCGCTGCGGGAGCTGGCCGCCGCCGAGGCCGAGCGGCGGGCCGCCGCCGAGCGCGTCGACCGGCTGGCCCGCGCGGCGCTCGCCGCGGGCGCCTCCTTCGCCGAGGTGGGCCAGCTCCTGGGCGTCACCCGCCAGGCCGCCCGCAAGCGCTGGCCCCGCGAGGAGAGCACTCCCACCCTCACGACAACTTAGATTGTCACCCTGACCTCTCCCCCCACCCTCCGCCATGACAACCCAGGTTGTCGCAGGACACGCGAGCGGGGCGGTACCCGGAGGAGTCCTCCGGTGTACCGCCCCGCTCGGACCGTCGGTCGTTCGGAGCGTCGGTCGCTCAGACCTGGGGCCGCCAGACCCGCAGGTAGTCCGCGGCGGTGCTGATCGCGTTGTCGTTGGACGGGGCGGGGTGCCAGTCGCCCGCGCAGATCGACAGGTTGAGGATCAGGTAGGCGCTCCAGTTCGGGCCGGTGCCGGTGCGGTCGGAGAAGACCAGCTTGTGGTTGACGTACCAGTCGTTGTTGGTCGCCCCGTAGTGGACGCCGATGGTGACCCAGGCGCCGGGGTAGATCTCGTCGGCGTCGGTGTAGTACGTGCCGGCGCTGTTGATCCGGTTGGAGAGCTCCAGCAGGTTCGGGTTGTCCGGGTGGTACTCGAAGGAGTCGATCTCGTTGCCGCCGTCCTTCCAGGTCCACAGCGCGGGCCAGGCGCCGTTGCCGCTGGGCAGTTGCAGCCGGACCTCCGCGTAGTCGCCGGGCCGGACCTGGAAGCCCTGCTGGGTGTTCTCGGTGGTGAGCAGTCCGGTGTCCCAGGACTGCTTGCCGTTCTCCAGCCGGTTGGCGCCGGGGGTGGCGGTGAAGGTGTTGGCGCCGTCGCCCGTGCTCAGCGCGCTGGACTGCAGCCAGTCGAGCTTGTCGTCGTCCGGGTTGTGGTTGCCGTACCGGTACGCGCTGGTGCTGGTGGCGTTCCAGGTGGTGCCGAGCAGCGGCGGGTTGGTGAAGTTCTCGTTGAACACCAGCCGTCCGGCCGGGACCGGCGGGGTCGGCGGGGTGACCGACTTGGTGACGGTCAGGGTCTTGCTCGGCAGGTTGTGGTACTCGCTGCCGATCCGGTACCAGCCGAACTCGGTGTAGCTGCCCTCGGCGAAGCTCCGGGGGGCCGTGGTCAGGACGTACCCCTGCGGGCAGATCCGCACGTTGGAGGCGGTGCCGGGGAAGTCCAGCACCTGCTGGTCGGCGTCCCGGACGCCGATGCCGACCTCGTCGACGTCCAGGCAGGCGGTGGAGTTCACCGCGAGCGTGCCGGTGACCTGGGTGTCGGCGACGGCCTTGGTCGGCACCAGGGCGAGCTGGCGGACGGTGGGCGCGGCGACGGTCAGGGTCTGGCTGGGCAGGTTGTAGTACGTCGAGCCGATCCGGTAGAAGCCGAACTCGCTGTACGTCCCGGCCGGGAAGCTGCGGGTCGCGGTGGTCAGGGTGTAGCCGCCGGGGCAGATCCGGGTCCGCCCGGCCGAGCCGGGGAAGTCGAGGTTCTGCTGGTTGGCGTCCCGGACGGCGACGCCGACCTCGTCGACGGTGACGCAGGTGGAGAGCGAGCCGACCGAGAGCGTCGCCGCGACCGGCGTGTCCGGCAGGGCGCTGGTCGGGGTGAGGCTGCGCTGCTGGATCCGCGGCGCGGCGGAGGCCGGTGCGGCGGGCAGCAGCGGGACGACGAGCAGCAGCGACAACAGCGCTACGCGGCGGGGCAGGGACACGGAGCTCCGATCGGCCGTCGAAACGGGGGGTGCGGGAGGAGGGAGGGGGCGCTGGGGCGGTGACCGGGCACCGGACTACTGCTCGACGTCGATGGTGAAAGCGCGGGTGGGGACGGTCCGGGTGGGCCGGTCCGGGTCCTGGACGGAGACCACGCCGCCGGAGAGCCGCTGGCCGGGCCGCACGTCGTCCGCGATCCGCAGCGGGAGGAGCACCGTCGCCGAGTGGCGCAGCTTGAGGCCCTTGCGGAAGTCGCAGGTCAACTCCCGTCGCGCGTCGTCGTACTGGCAGCTGTCGGGGTAGGCCCTGCCCTCCAGCGTGACGTGCTTGGGCAGCCTGACCGTGGCGTGGAAGTGGTCGCTGACCTCGTTCGGGCCGAGGTTGGCCACCAGGGCCCGCACCACGGTGAGGCCGCGCACCTTGGTGCGGTCCACCGACACGTTCACCACCTGCAGGCCGTCCTCGCTGTTCGGGGCCCGCTGCTCGTCCGCGCTGACCGCCGCGCGTCCGCCGAGCGGCGTCACGCCGGACGCCACCGCGGCGGTCCCCGTCCCGGCCACGCACAATGCGGCCGCGATGCCGATGCGCCACCAACCGCGCCGACCGATGCTCACCGTTCAACCACCTCCCGTCGTCGTCAACTCCCGGCAGGATCGGGCGTTCTCAGGGGTGACGGCGCGGCGACGCACCGCCGCCCGGGCACGAGAACCCGTGCGGCGGACATAGGTCGGACTAGATACAGGTCGGACTATCCGAAAGGGGGATCCGGTGGCGGGTCCGCCGCTACGCCTTCCCGTCGGCGAACAGCGCGGCCGGGGCCGGCTCCGGGGCCGCTGCCCCGGGCCGCTACCGGGGCGCGGCGGGGGCGGGGCAGACTGGGGGCATGGAACCCACCGAGCCCGAGGGCGGCGAGCCCGCCTGCTTCCTGAACCTGGTCTGCGAGGAGTGCGGCAAGGTCCGCGAGCACGGCCGCTGCCCGCAGTGCGAGCCCGCCGCACCGGCGCCCGCGCCGGAGGGCTGACCGTACGGGCCGGTGCGGCTCAGCGCAGCAGGCCGTGCAGCAGTAGTTCCGCCAGGTGCCCGTACGCCTCGGCGTCGGCCAGGCCGGTGGCCTCGGCGACCCGGCGCTGCTGGATGCGCACCGTCACCGAGCTGATCACGTCCGCGGCGAAGGCCACGTGGGTCTCGCGGAAGGCGCCCGCCGCGACGCCGTCCTCGATCAGCTGCTGGACCTGGCGGGCGGCGGCCCGGGTGTTGCGGCCGTAGACCTCGGCGGCGGGTTCGAAGGCGGCCAGGTCGTCGAAGAACCGGGCCGAGCCGGGGGCGAGCTCGGCGGAGACGGCGCGCAGGTAGGCGGCCAGCCGGGCGGCCGGGTCGGTCTCGGCGGCCAGCGCGGCGCCGACCCGGGCGGTGGCCTCCCGGAAGAAGTGCACCACGGCCGCGCGGACCAGCTGCTCCTTGGAGCCGGCCAGGCCGTACAGGGTCCGCTTGGAGCAGTGCAGCCGGGCGGCGAGGTCGTCCAGGGTGAACCGGGCGAAGCCCTCGGCCACGAACAGCGCCACCAGTTCCTCGAAGAGCGCACTGCGGCGTGCGGCACCCCGTCCGGTGGGCCGGGGGGCGACTGCGCGGTCGATCACCCGGCCAGTATGACAGTCGGGCCCGCCCCGGCTCCCGCCCGTCCACGCCCCGAGCACCGTTCTCGCCACCGCTCCCCTCCGCCGCCCCGTCCGCCGCTCGGCGCCGCCGGGCCCGGTGCTCGGGGACTGCCCCTGCCGGTCCCCCTGCGCTACGCTGACCGGTACTGACGTACCGCTTTGCGTACCGCTTGGAGCCGGAACATGGCCGTGGATCGCTTGCTGCCCACCGAGGAAGCCGCCGACCTGATCGCGTTGACCCGTGATCTCGCCGACCGGGAGCTCGCGACCAGGGTCGCCTCCCACGAGAAGGAGGAGCGCTACCCGGAAGGGCTGTTCGCGCTGCTCGGGCAGGCGGGACTGCTGGGCCTGCCCTACCCGGAGGAGTTCGGCGGCGGCGGGCAGCCGTACGAGGTGTACCTGCAGGTGCTGGAGGAGCTGGCGGCCCGCTGGGCGGCGGTCGCGGTGGCCACCAGCGTGCACACCCTGGCCTGCCACCCGCTGACCGCGTACGGCACGCCCGAGCAGCGGGAGCGCTGGCTGCCCCGGATGCTGGCCGGCGAACTGGTCGGCGGCTACAGCCTGTCCGAGCCGAACGCGGGCTCGGACGCGGCGGCGCTGACCTGCCGGGCCGAACCGGTGGAGCAGGGGTACCGGATCACCGGCACCAAGGCGTGGATCACCCACGGCGGCCGGGCCGACTTCTACGCGCTGTTCGCCCGCACCGCGCCCGGCCCGCACGGGGTGTCCTGCTTCCTGGCGCCCGGGCAGGTCGAGGGTCTGAGCTTCGGCCCGCCGGAGGAGAAGATGGGCCTGAACGCCGTGCCGACCACCGCCGCGTACTGGGACGGCGCGCTGCTGGAGCGCGAGCGGCTGATCGGCACCGAGGGCCAGGGCCTGCCGATCGCCTTCTCGGCCCTGGACTCGGGCCGGCTCGGCATCGCGGCCTGCGCCACCGGCCTGGCCCAGGCCGCGCTGGACCAGGCCGTGGCGTACGCCAACGAGCGCACCACCTTCGGCCGCCGGATCGTCGACCACCAGGGCCTGGGCTTCCTGCTCGCCGACATGGCCGCCGCCGTCGACTCGGCCCGCGCCACCTACCTGGACGCGGCCCGCCGCCGCGACCTGGGCCGCCCGTTCAGCCGGCAGGCCAGCGTGGCCAAGCTGGTCGCCACCGACGCCGCGATGAAGGTCACCACGGACGCGGTGCAGGTGCTCGGCGGCTACGGCTACACCCGGGACTTCCCGGTCGAGCGGTACATGCGCGAGGCCAAGATCATGCAGATCTTCGAGGGCACCAACCAGATCCAGCGCCTGGTGATCAGCCGCCAGTTCGCCGCCCGCTGACACCGAACTCCCCTCCACCGAAAGGGCTTTACCGCCATGCAGCTCTCCGGAACCGCCGCTCTGGTCACCGGCGCCGCCTCCGGCCTGGGCGCGGCCACCGCCGCCCACCTGGCCTCGCTCGGCGCCACCGTGTACGGCCTCGACCTGCCGAAGGCCGTGGAGTCCGCCCCCGTGCAGCCCGACGGCGTCACCCTGCTCGGGGCGGACGTCACCGAGGAGCAGCCGGTGCGCGCCGCGCTGGAGCGGATCGCCGCCGACGGCCGCCCGCTGCGGCTGGCGGTCAGCTGCGCGGGCATCGCCCCGTCCGCCCGGGTGGTGGGCCGGCGCGGCCCGCACGACCTGGACCTGTTCCGCGGCGTGCTGAACGTCAACCTGGTCGGCACCTTCAACGTGATGCGGCTGGCCGCGGAGGCGATGTCCGGGCAGGAGCCGGACGCGGCCGGGCAGCGCGGCCTGGTCGTCAACACCGCGTCGATCGCCGCCTTCGAGGGCCAGGTCGGGCAGATTGCCTACGCGGCGTCCAAGGCGGGCGTGGCCGGGATGACCATCACGGCCGCCCGCGACCTGGCCCAGTACGGCATCCGGGTGGTCACCGTCGCCCCCGGCATCGTCGACACCCCGATGATGGCGGGCTTCTCCGAGGAGGTCCGCTCCGGCCTGGCCGCGACCGTCACCTTCCCGCAGCGGCTGGCCCGCCCCGAGGAGTACGCCCAGCTGGTCGCGATGATCGCCGAGCACGACTACCTGAACGGCGAGACCATCCGGATGGACGGCGCGCTGCGGATGGCCGCCCGCTGACTCACCGCTCCGGCGCCGCGGCGGTGCGGTGGACGCTGAGCACCGCCGCCACGTCCGGCGCGGGCACCGGCGGCGAAACGGCCGCGCTGAGGGCGCCCAGCCGGTGCCGGACGGTGGCGGCGACGCCCTTGCCGAGCAGGTGGCGGGTGGGGGTGGCGGCGCCGGCCGGGAAATCGATCCGCCGGTCGGTGCCGGTGCCGGTGCGCAACCAGGCGAGCAGCGGGGCGAGTTCGGCGACCGGGCGGGGCAGCACCGACGGGACTCCGGCGAACTCCTGGGCCGTTCCCGCTCCTTGCGGCTCATCGCTGAACGTTCCCGGGAGTGGGGCCGGTCGGATTCGAACCGACGTCCTCCGGTTTTGGAGACCGGTGCGCCTGCCTCTGCGCTACGGCCCCACCCCTGGGCGACGGGGTCGGTCGGATTCGAACCGACGTCCTCCGCATTAGCAGTGCGGCGCGCCTGCCGCTGCGCTACGGCCCCGTCGCGGCGATGCTAGACGCTGCGCTCACCACTCCGCCACCAGATAGTCCTTGAGGAAGACGCCCACGAACGGCTCCCCGGCCTCGCCCCGGACGATCGGGTCGTAGACCCGGGCCGCGCCGTCGACGACGTCCAGCGGGGTGCGGAAGCCCTGCCCGGCTAGCCGGGACTTCTTCGGGGCCGGGTTCTCGTCGGTGATCCAGCCGGTGTCGACCGCGCACATGTAGACGCCGCGGGTGGCGAGTTCGGCGGCGCTGGTGCGGGTGAGCATGTTGAGCGCGGCCTTGGCCATGTTGGTGTGCGGGTGCCCGGCCGTCTTGTTGCGCACCTCGAACCGGCCCTCCACCGCCGTGACGTTGACGATGTAGCGGGAGGGGTGCGGGGACGCCTCCAGCAGCGGCAGCAGCCGGTCGCAGAGCAGCGCCGGGGCGAGCGCGTTGACCAGTTGGGTCTCCAGCACCTCGGCCGGGTCGAGGCCGCCGAGCGTCGCCGACCAGGAGTTGTCCGGCGCGGTGTCGGGCAGCAGCCCGGCCTCGTCGACCGTCCCGGCGTCGAGCCCGACCGGCAGCAACGCGCCTGCGCCGGGGGCGAGTTCGGCGGCGGGCCAGGCGGCGGTGAGCGCGGGCATCGGGCGGAACCCGGGCGCGTGGCCGACCTGCGCGGGCACCGGGCCGTGCTCCCCGGCGGCCAGCAGGGCGTACGACTCGGGCGGGCGGCGCAGGGTCTGCGCGGCGTTGTTCACCAGGGCGTCCAACGGCCGTCCCTCGGACCGCAGTTGCTCGCACAGGCCGAGCACCTGGCGCGGGTCGCGCAGGTCGATGCCGACGATCCGCAGCCGGTGCAGCCACTGCTCGCTGCCCTCGGCGGCCCGGAAGCGGGTGAGGGTGTCGTGCGGGAAGCGGCTGGTGACGATCAGCTCGGCGCCGTCCCGGAGCATCATCAGGGCCAGTTGGAAGCCGATCTTGACCCGGCCGCCGGTGAGCAGCACCCGGCGGCCGGTCAGGTCGGTGCTGAGCGCGCGGCGGGCGCTGTGGTCGGCGGCGCAGTCGGGGCACAGCCGGTGGTAGAAGCCGTCGAGCTGCCGGTAGAGCCGCTTGCAGACGTAGCAGCGCTGGGGGCGGGCGAGTTCGCCGATCGGGACGTGCCCGTCGGCGGTGGGCAGCGGGGCGTCCTCGCGGCGGGCGGCGCCGCCGGTGGCGGTGGCGCCGACCAGGGCGGCGTCGGCCCGGGCGGCCTCGGTGCGGCGGGTGCGACGGCGGGCGTGCCGCCCGTCCCGGACGAAGGACTCGGCGCCGCGCTCGGCCCGCAGCCGCACCGGGTGGTCGGCGGGCAGCAGCCACAGCCGGCCCAGCGTCCGCTCGAAGGCGGCGAGTTCGGCCTCGTCCGGTGCCTGGGGCGCCCCGGGTGCCGATCCGTTCGGCTCCCGGGGGCCGGGCAGGGGCGTGCTCATCGGGCGGTCCTCCGGAAGTGGTGGTGCGGGGCGACGGGCGGTGGTGGGCCCGGCCGGATCAGAACCGGCGTGCTCCGCACGGGCGGTGCGGCGCGTCTGCCGCTGCGCCACGGGGCCGTCGTGGGGCCTCCCGGGGGCCGGATTCGAACCGGCGTGGTCCGCGGTGTGATCGCGGCGCGTCTGCCTCTGCGCCCACGCCCGGGAGGTGACAGTGATCATAACGGCAGGCCGCGAGCGGGCGGAAACGGGTTTCCGCCGCCCCCTCGCGCTCCTCGTCGCCGGCCGTCGCGCGCCTCGTCGCCGGCCGTCGCGCTGCTCGTCGCCGCCCGTCGCGCCCGGTCGGGATCCGGTGGCGCGACGGCCGCCCGGAGAACGGCACGGACGGCGGCGCGGACGGCCCGGCCGGTTTGCGGTGCGGAGGACCGGACACACCACAGGGCATGACCGCACCCACTTCACGCGTCGTGGTGATCACCGGCGCCAGTGCAGGAATCGGGCGGGCGTGCGTCGGGGCGTTCGCCGCGCGCGGCGACCGCCTCGCCCTGATCGCCCGGGGCAGCGCGGGGCTGGAAGCAGCCGCCGCCGAGGCCAGGAAGGCCGGTACGACGGCCGTCGTGATCGAGGCCGACGTCAGCGACCCGGAGGCCGTCGAAGCCGCCGCCGAACGCGTCGAGCGCGAGCTCGGCCCGATCGACGTCTGGGTGAACGACGCGTTCACCTCCGTCTTCGCGCCCTTCAGCGAGATCTCGGCGGAGGAGTTCCGCCGGGTCACCGAGGTGACCTACCTCGGCTACGTGTACGCCACCCGGGCCGCGCTGAGCCGCATGCTGCCCCGCGACCGGGGGACGCTCGTGCACGTCGGTTCCGCCCTCGCCTACCGGGGCATCCCGTACCAGAGCGCCTACAGCGGCGCCAAGCACGCCCTGCAGGGCTGGCACGAGGCGCTGCGCTGCGAGCTGCTGGCCGCCGGTTCGGGGGTGCGCACCACGATGGTGCAGATGCCGGCCGTGAACACCCCGCAGTTCGACTGGGTGCTCTCCCGGCTGCCGAAGCGCGCCCAGCCCGTCCCGCCGATCTACCAGCCCGAGGTGGCGGCCCGGGCGGTCGTCCACGCGGCGGACCACCCGGGGCGGCGCGAGTACTGGGTGGGCGGCAGCACGGCGGCCACCCTGATCGCCAACGCGGTGGTGCCGGGGCTGCTGGACCGCTACCTGGCCCGGACCGGGCTCGGCTCCCAGCAGACCGACCAGCCGCGTGGCGGCGACGACCCGGCCAACCTGTGGGAGCCCGCGGACGACCGGGAGGACCACGGCGCGCGCGGCCGCTTCTCCGACCGGTCCACCGCCCGGAGCCCGCAGCTGTGGGCCACCACCCACCGGGGCGCCGTCGCCGGGGCCCTCGCCGCCACCGCGGCCGCCGTGGCCCTCGGCACGTACGCCGGGCGCCGGCGGTGACGGGCGCGCCCCGGCGCGGGGCTGGCGCGCCGGCGGGCCGCCGGGTGGGGAGGGCGGCATGACCGTCTTCCCGCACCCCGCCGAACGCACCGACGGCGGGCGGGGCCGGTTCGAGCGGCTGGCCGAGGCCGCGTCCAACCTGAGCAGCTCGCCGGTGTTCTCGGTGTTCTGCCTGCTGCTGGTGGCGGGTTTCCTGGTGGTGCACGCGCTGGGCCTGTCGACCGAGTGGCAGATCCTCGCCGGTGACGTGATGACCGCCGTCACCCTGGTGCTGCTGGCGCTGCTGAAGAACGCGGAGCGCCGCGCGGAGCACGCGCTGCAGCGCAAGCTGGACGCGATCGCCGCCGTCCTGCTGGAGCAGCACGCGGGCGACGGCGACGAGGCGCACCGGGAGTTGCGCGAGGCGATCCGGCTGGAGGAGCGGGTCTGAGCGGCGGCGCCGGGCCGGTTCCCCGGCCCGGCGCGCGCGTCAGGACCCGCCGACCCGCAGCCAGCGGTAGCCGTACGGCGGCAGTTCGACGCGCGGCGCGCCCGCCGCCCGTTCGACGCCGGCCCCGGTGAGGATGTCGGTCAGCGGGCCGTCCGGCACTCCGGCGGCGGTGGCGGTGACCGTCCGGTCGGCGAAGTTGTGCAGCACCAGGACGGCGCCGTCGCCGGTGGAGCTGAGGTGGGCGAGGACGGCGGGGTCGCCCGGGTCGAGGATCTCGCAGTGGCCCCAGGCCAGTTCGGGGGCCTCGCGGTAGCCCTGGACGAAGGAGCGCATCCGGGCCAGCAGCGAGTGCGGGTCGTGGGCCTGGTCGCGGACGTTGACGTGTTCGGGGCCGAAGGCGCCCCGGGGCAGCGGCCGGGGGTAGCGGGCCGGGTCGGCGTCGGAGAAGCCCGCCGTCGGCTCGGGGGTCCACTGCATGGGGGTGCGGACGGCGAGCCGCCCGTCGGCGTCCAGGTTCTCGCCCATGCCGATCTCCTCGCCGTAGAAGAGCACCGGCGTGCCCGGCAGGGTGAACAGCAGGCTGTAGGCGAGTTCGATCCGGCGCCGGTCGCCGCCGACCATCGGGGGCAGCCGGCGGCGCAGGCCCCGGCCGTACAGCTGCATGTCGGCCGCGGGGCCGAACGCGGCGAAGACCTCGTCGCGTTCGGACTTCGAGAGCTTGTCGAGGGTGAGTTCGTCGTGGTTGCGCACGAACGTCGCCCAGTGCGCGTTGCGGGGCGGCTGCGGGCGTTCGCGCAGCGCGCCGGCGAGCGGGGCGGCCTGCTGCCTGGCCATCGACAGGTACATCCGCTGCATGCCGATGAAGTCGAAGCACATCGTCAGCTCGTCGCCGCCCGAGGCGGGGTCGCCGAAGAACCGGAGCGTGTCGTCGTAGGGCAGGTTGACCTCGCCCAGCAGCATGGCCTCGCCGTTGCGGCGGCCGAGGAAGGCCCGCAGGTCGGCCAGGTAGGCGTGCGGGTCGGGCAGGTCGTCGGCGTCCACCTGCCCGGCGGTCTCCAGCAGGAACGGCACCGCGTCGACCCGGAACCCGGACAGGCCCAGCTGCGTCCAGAAGCCCATGATCCGCGCTATCTCGTCGCGGACCTCGGGGTTGGTGATGTTGAGGTCGGGCTGCTCCTTGTAGAAGCGGTGGAAGTAGTACTGGCCGGTGGGCTCGTGGTACTGCCACAGGCTCTGCTCGGCGTCGGGGAAGGTGATGTCCTTCGGGCCGTCCTCGGGCGGGGTGTCGCACCACACGTACCAGTCGCGCAGCCGGGCGCCGCGGTCGGAGCAGGCGTCCTGGAACCACGGGTGGTGGTCGGAGGTGTGGTTGACGACCAGGTCGGCGATGACCCGCAGGCCCCGGTCGCGGGCGGTGCGGACGAACTCGGCGAACTCACCGAGGGTGCCCAGCCGGGGGTCGACGGCGTAGTAGTCGGTGATGTCGTAGCCGTCGTCGCGTTCGCGGGTCGGGTGGAAGGGCATCAGCCACAGGCAGGTCACGCCGAGCCGCACCAGGTGGTCGATCCGCTGGGTGAGGCCGGGGAAGTCGCCCACGCCGTCCCCGTTGCCGTCCTGGAAGGTCTCGACGTCCACGCAGTACACCACCGCGTTCCTCCACCACAGGTCGGCGGTCTCGGTCAGTCTCATCGGGCGTGCTCTCCTTCGGTGCCGGTGATGCGGTGGACCCGCGCCTCCCAGGGCGCCAGGACGGTGCTGGTGCCCGGCCCGGGGCCGTCGGGGTCGGCGGGGTCAGCGGGGCCGGCGGGGCCGGCGGGGTCGGCGGGGGTGCCCGGCTCGGGCAGGTTGCCGAGGACGAGTTCGGCTTCCCGCCAGCGCGGCGGCAGGTCGACGGGCACCGGCTCGCCGGTGAAGTTCCCGAGGACGAGCAGGGTGGTGCCGCGGTGGTGGCGGGTGAACGCGTACACCCGTTCGTCCTCGGGCAGCAGCGGGGTGAAGTCGCCGTGCACGACGGCCGGTTCGCTGTGGCGCAGGGCGATCAGCCGCCGGTAGTGGTGGTAGACCGAGCCGGGGTCGCGCCGGGCGTCGGCGGCGTTGACGGTGGTGTGGTTCGGGTTGACCGCGATCCACGGGGTGCCGGTGGTGAAGCCGGCGCCGGGCGCGGCGTCCCACTGCATCGGGGTGCGGGCGTTGTCCCGGCCCATGGCGCGCAGCCCGCGCAGCACCCGCTCCGGGTCCTGCCCGGCCGCGAGCGCCTGCGCGTAGTGGTTGAGCGCCTCGATGTCGCGGAAGTCCCCGATCGAGGCGAACGGGGCGTTGGTCATGCCCAGTTCCTCACCCTGGTAGACGTAGGGGGTGCCGCGGTGCAGGTGCAGGACGGTGGCGAGCATCGTCGCGGAGCGGGCCCGGTGGCGGGGGCCGTCGTCGCCGAACCGGGAGACGATCCGGGGCTGGTCGTGGTTGTTCCAGTACAGGCTGTTCCAGCCGGTGTCGGCGAGGCCCTGCTGCCAGCGGGTCAGGGACGCCTTCAGGTCGGTGAGCCGCAGCGGCCGCGGGTCGAACTTCCCGCCGGGGCCGTGGTCCAGGCTGACGTGCTCGAACTGGAAGACCATGTCCAGCTCGGCCCGCGCCGGGTCGGTGAACAGCCGGGCCTGCTCGACCGTCACCCCCGGCATCTCCCCCACCGTCAGCAGTCGGCCCGGGTGGTGGGCGAACACCTCGCGGTGCATCTCCTGGAGGTACTCGTGCACCCGGGGGCCGCAGAGGTAGGACGGCGAGCCGTCGCCGTACGGGCCGTCGCCGCGCAGCGGACCGTCCGGCAGGGCCGGGTCCTTGGAGATCAGGTTGACGACGTCCATCCGGAAGCCGTCCACGCCGCGCTCCAGCCACCAGCGCATCATCGCGTACACGGCCTGGCGGACCTGCGGCTCCTCCCAGTTCAGGTCCGGCTGCCCGGGGGCGAACAGGTGCAGGTAGTACTCGCCGGACGCCCCGTCGTACGTCCAGGCCGGGCCGGAGAAGAACGAGCCCCAGTTGTTGGGCTCGGTGCCGTGCGGCCGGGGGTCCCCCGGGTCGGTGGCCGCGCGCGGGGGGCGCCACCAGTACCAGGAGCGCTTGGGGCTCGCCGGGTCGCGGGACTCCTGGAACCACGGGTGCCGGTCCGAGGTGTGGTTCACCACCAGGTCCATCACCAGCCGCATGCCGCGGGCGTGCACCGCCGCCAGCAGCCGGTCGAACGCCGCCAGGTCGCCGAAGAGCGGGTCGATGTCCTGGTAGTCGCTGATGTCGTAGCCGTTGTCGGCCTGCGGCGACGGGTAGACCGGTGACAGCCACAGCACGTCGACGCCCAGTCCGACGAGGTGGTCGAGGTGCGAGGTGATGCCGTCCAGGTCGCCGATCCCGTCGCCGTTCGAATCGGCGAAGCTGCGGGGGTAGACCTGGTAGACGACCGCGGACTTCCACCAGGTCTCGTCCTCGCCCGTCCCCGTCCCCGCCGCGTTCCCGTCCTCCCGGTCCACCGGACCGCCCTTGCCGTCCTTGTCGTCCTTGTCGTCCTCGGTCACCGTGCCCGTCCCCTCCCGTTCTCCGTGTCCGCCGCTCCGGTCACGGCCCCTCCTTCCCGCTGGCGCCGAATCCACCGACCCGCTTTCGCCCGGCCGGGGGCGGGCACCGGAGGCGGGCGGGGGCGGGGGCGGCGGGCGTACCCGGTGACATGCGGTGTTGCCCTTGACCGATGATCACAGGAGCTGGCAGCGTGCTGGTGTGCCCGCGGCCGGGCAACGAGGCGGCGGCCGGGGTCGAAGAGGCAGGGACGGACACACAGATGGCACCGGACACGGCCGCCCGACGGGGCTCGGACTCCGCCGCGCACCGCGACTTCCTCGCGGCGCGCGACCACCTGCTGGAGGCGCGCGGCGACCTCGACGCCGCCCGCGCCTTCCCGCGCCCCACCGGCGAGCACTTCAACTGGGCGCTGGACTGGTTCGACGTCCTGGCGGCGGGCAACGAGGCGGTCGGCCTGCGGGTCGTCGACCTGGACGCGGACGGCACGCCGCGGCAGGAGACGGCGCTGACCTTCGCCGAGCTGAGCGAGCGCTCCGACCGCACGGCCGGCTGGCTGCGCGAGCAGGGCGTCGCCCGCGGGGACCGGGTCCTGCTGCTGCTGGGCAACCAGGTGGCGCTGTGGGAGGTGATGCTCGCGGCGATCAAGCTGGGCGCGGTGGTCATCCCGGCCAGCACCCTGCTGACGGCGGACGACCTGGCCGACCGGCTGTCCCGGGGCAGGGTGCGGCACGTGGTCGCCGAGTCCGCGCTCACCGGCGGCTTCGCCGGGCAGGAGGGCGACTGGCGCGGGATCGCGGTCGGCGAGCCCGTCCCCGGCTGGACGGACTACGCGGGGGCGGCCGAGCACACCGGCGGTTTCGTCCCGGACGGGCCGACCCGGGCCGAGGACCCGCTGCTGCTCTACTTCACCTCCGGCACCACCAGCCGCCCCAAGCTGGTGCAGCACACCCACCGCTCGTACCCGGTCGGGCACCTGTCGACGATGTACTGGATCGGCCTGCGACCGGGCGACGTCCACCTCAACGTGTCCTCGCCGGGCTGGGCCAAGCACGCCTGGAGCAACTTCTTCGCGCCGTGGAACGCCGGTGCGGAGATCCTGATCGTCAACCAGCCGCGCTTCTCGGCCCGCCCGCTGCTGGACGCGCTGGTCCGCCACCGGGTGACCTCCTTCTGCGCGCCGCCCACGGTGTGGCGGATGCTGCTGCTGGAGGACCTGGGGCAGTGGCAGCCGCCGCTGCGCGAACTGGTCGGCGCGGGCGAGCCGCTCAACCCCGAGGTGGTCGAGCGGATCGAGCGGGCCTGGGGCGTCGCGCTGCGCGACGGCTACGGGCAGACCGAGACCACCGCGCAGGTCGGCAACACCCCCGGCCAGCCGGTCAAGCCCGGTTCGATGGGCCGTCCGCTGCCCGGCTACGACGTCGTCCTGGTCGACCCGGTCACCGGCGAGGAGGTCACCGGCACCGGCGTGGACGGCGAACTGTGCCTGCCGCTGGCGTCCGCGCCGCTCGGACTGATGGCGGGCTACCAGGACGACCCGGAGCGGCACGCCGAGTCGATGGCGGGCGGCCGCTACCACACCGGGGACGTCGCGCAGCGCGACGCCGACGGCTACTACACCTTCGTCGGGCGCGCGGACGACGTGTTCAAGAGCAGCGACTACCGGCTGTCGCCGTTCGAGCTGGAGAGCGTGCTGATCGAGCACCCGGCGGTGGCCGAGGCGGCGGTCGTCCCCTCCCCGGACCCGCTGCGGCTCTCCGTGCCCAAGGCGTACGTGATCCTGGCCCCCGGCCACGAGCCCGACGCCGCGACCGCCCGCTCGGTCCTGGCGTTCGCCCGCGAGCGGCTCGCCCCCTACAAGCGGATCCGCCGCCTGGAGTTCGCCGACCTGCCGAAGACCATCTCCGGCAAGATCCGGCGGATCGAACTGCGCCGCCTGGAGGAGGAGCGCCACGCGGCGGCCGCCGGCGCCGCCACCGGTCTCGGCGCCCCCGGCGGCCCGGTCCGGGGCGAACGCGAGTTCTGGGAGGAGGACTTCCCCGGTCTCAAGGACGCCTGACCCCTGCTGTGCCCGTCGGCGCCGCCACTGACGACTCGTCGGTGGCGGCGTCGGCGGCTCGTCGGCGGCTCGTCGGCAGCAGCGTGCCCGGCGCCCGGCCAGTGGCGCCCGGCCAGCGGCCCCCGGCGGGGCGGTCGGGCCTTGCGCGGGGCGGTCCGTGCGTATCCTGACCCGGTACCCCGAGTCCTGACGCCCCGGCCCCGGTGATCCGTCGGGGCCCGCCCCAGGGAGGCCCCGTGCCCAGTGACGACCAGGCCCCGACGCTCGCCGCGTCCGTGCCGCAGCCCGACGGAACGCCCGAACGGCTGCGCCGCCAGATCGAGTTCATCATCGAGGTGGACCAGCTCAAGAACGTCTTCCGGCAGAGCCCGCTGCTGGCCGCCGACCGGCGGGAGAACGACGCCGAGCACTCCTGGCACCTCGCCCTGATGACGCTGCTGCTCGCCGAGTACGCGGACGAGCCGATCGACCGGTCCAAGGTGCTCGCCATGGTCGTCCTGCACGACCTGGTCGAGATCTACGCCGGGGACACCTTCCTCTACGACACCGCGGCCTCGGCCGACCAGGAGGAGCGCGAACGCGCGGCCGCCGACCGGCTGTTCGCGATCCTGCCGGACGACCAGCGCGACCACTTCCGGGCACTCTGGGACGAGTTCGAGGAACGTGCCAGCGCGGAGGCCCGGTTCGCCAAGGCGATGGACCGGCTCCAGCCGCTGCTGCTCAACTACGGCAACCGCGGCGGAACTTGGCGAACTCCCGGGGTCACCGACGCCGACGTGCTGGCCCGCAAGTCCGTCATCGGCGACGCCTCCTCCGAACTGTGGAGCTACGCCCGGACCCTGATCCGCACCGGCGCCGACCACGGCTGGGTGCCCCGCGCCGAAGCGGGGCCGCAGTCGTGACCGGCTGAGCCCGACCCCACCCGGGCGCTCAGCCGTGGGTGCGCACCAGGTGGTCGGCGAGCGCGGCGAGATAGGCGTCGCGGTCGCCGACCAGGGCGGTGCTGGTAACGACCAGACCGTCGCGGACCGGCCGGAACAGCGGGCCGGCGACCGGCAGGGCGAGGACCAGCAGCCGGAACGCCGGAAGCCGGACGCCCGTCCGCCCGGTCCGTTCGCGGAGGGCGTCGGCCAGCCGGGGGCGGCCGGGGGCGGGGCGGGAGTGTGCGGCCAGCTCCCGTTTGCGGGCGGAGCTCCAGGCGAGCAGTTCGGTGTCGTGCTGCCGGACGAACTCCCCCAGCGGGCCGTCGAGTTGCGGGAGCGCGCCTGGGGAGTGGTCCGTCAGTGCGCTGTCCCACCAGGCCGGCCACTGCGCCGCTGGGTCGGGGCCGGCGGGGTGCGCGAGGGCGAGGGGCGGGTCGACCGGCGGCAGGCCGAGCGGATCGGTGAGGCCGAGCGCGTCGCGGACGGCGAGGGCGAGGGCCGCGTCGTGCGAGTAGTCGAGGGTGACCGTCCACGGTGCGTCCACCGTTGCCGCCATGGGTACCGCTCCTCGGTCGTCGTCCGTCCGCCACCCGCTGGCCTGCCCGCCGCCGGGGCCCGTCAACCGGCCCGGCCGGGCGGTCGTACGGCGTGGCGGTTTGAGGCGTCCACGCCGGGGGGTGATGCTGGGAGGAATGGCCTGGCGGTTGCTGCCTCCGAGAGGGGATGGACGGACATGGCGACTAGGGTTCCGGGCCGGGCGGCGACCGCGACGGTGGACGGCGGTGGGCTGGTCACCGGCTGGTCCGCGGCGGCCGAGCGGCTGACCGGGTTCGGCGCCGGCCGGGTGCTCGGGCGTCCGGCGGTCGAACTGCTGGCGGGCCGGGTGCCGGTCGCCTTGCTGCGCGCGGTGGTTGGGCACCGGCCGTTCGACGGGATGGTGCGGCTGTCCCGGTCGGAGGACGATCCGGTGGCGGTCGAGCTGGCCGTGGTCCCGGTGCGGACGGCGCGCGGCGAACCGACCTGGGTGCTGTCCGCCCAACCCTTGCAGCCGCTCCAGCCGTTGCGGCCGTTGACCACGGCGGCGGCCGGGCCGGCGCCCGCCCCCTCCGGCTCCGCCGCCCCCTCGGGCTCCGCCGACTCCGCAGCCTCCGCGGCCTCCTCGGCGGAGCGGGCCCGGCAGCGGCTGGCGCTGCTCGGCGAGGCCGGTCTGCGGATCGGCTCGACCCTCGAAGTGGAGCGCACCGCGCAGGAGTTGGCGGACGTGGCGGTCGAGGGCTTCGCGGACTTCGTGGGCGTCGACCTGCTCGACTCGGTGTTCGGCGGCGCCCCGCCGTCGGAGGCGGGGCTGGTGTTCTACCGGGTCGCCCAGCGCTCGGTGCTGCCGGGCAGCCCGGAGTCCGCGGTGGTGTCCGGCCGCGGGGACGTGATCGCGGCGGACTCGCCGATGGCCCGGGTGCTGGCCTCGGGGCGTCCGCTGCACACCGACTACCGGGATCCGGCGATCCGCTCCTGGCTCGCCCAGGAGCCCGAACGGGAGCGGCTGGCGCAGGAGTTCGGCATCCACTCCTCGCTGCTGGTGCCGCTGACCGCGCGCGGGACGACGCTCGGCGTGGCGATCTTCCTGCGGCACCGCTCGCCGGAGCCGTTCGACGAGGACGACCTGCTGCTGGCCACCGAGCTGACGGCGCGCGCTGCGCTCTCCGTCGACAACGCCCGCCAGTACACCCAACAGCGCGACACCGCACTGGCGTTGCAGCGTTCCCTGCTGCCCAGCCGGACGCCCCGGCAGGCCGCCGTGGAGGTCGCCTTCCGCTACCTCCCGGCGGGCGGCCGGGAGGGCGTCGGCGGCGACTGGTTCGACGTGATCCCGCTGTCCGGCGCCCGGGTGGCCCTGGTGGTGGGCGACGTGGTGGGCCACGGCGTGCCCGCCTCGGCCGCGATGGGCCGGCTGCGCACGGCGGTGCGCACGCTGGCCGACATCGACATGCCGCCGGACGAACTCCTCACCCACCTCGACGACTTGGTGCTGCGGGTGGATCTGGACGAGCTGCCCGAGGGCGGCACCGCCTGGGCCGGGAGCAGCGTCGGCGCGACCTGCCTGTACGCGGTGTACGACCCGGTGAACCGGTCCTGCTCGCTGGCCCGGGCCGGGCATCCGGGGCCGGCCCTGGTCGGCCCGGACAACACGGTGTCCTTCCCCGAACTGCCAGCCGGTCCGCCGCTGGGTCTGGGCGGACTCCCGTTCGAGGCGGCCGAGTTGGAGGTGCCGGAGGGCAGCGTGCTGGCCCTGTACACCGATGGCCTGCTGCGCGCCTCCGAGTTGCGCGGCGATCCCGAACTCGGGCTCGGCCGGCTCGGGTCGGCGCTCGCCGCCCCGGCCGGTTCGCTGGAGGACCTGTGCGACCAGGTGCTCTCCTCGACCCTCGGCCCGGACGCCCCGACCGACGACGTCGCGCTGCTGCTGGCCCGCACCCGGGCCCTGCACACCCAGGACGTCGCCGACTGGCCGCTGCGCCACGACCCGTCCGAGGTGGCCCGGGCCCGCAAGCTGGCGGCCTCGAAGCTGACCGACTGGGGGATCGAAGAGGCGTCCTTCGTCACCGAGTTGGTGGTCAGCGAGCTGATCACCAACGCGGTCCGCTACGGGCGGCCGCCGATCGGCTTCCGGCTGATCCGGGACGGCGGGGTGCTGATCTGCGAGGTCTCCGACGGCAGCAGCACCGCCCCGCACCTGCGCCGCGCCCACAACGACGACGAGGGCGGGCGCGGCCTGCTGCTGGTGGCCCAGCTGTGTCGCAACTGGGGGACGCGGCACACCCCGCGCGGCAAGACCATCTGGGCCGAGCAGGAGCTCTGACTCCTCAACCCAGGGCTTCCCGGAGGGCGTTGCGCAGGACGCCGTCGTGGCGCGCCAGCAGCGCGGCGGCGGTGGGCGCGTCCACCCCGGCGAGCAGCAGCAGGATCGCGTCCTTGACCCGACCGCCGGTGGCGGCCAGTGCGGCGTCGGCGTCGGCCGGTCCGGCGTCGGTGGCGAGGGCGACGATCCGGCGGGAGCGGGCGCGCAGCTTGTCGTTGGTCGCGCGGACGTCGACCATCAGGTCCCCGTAGGTCTTGCCGAGCCGGACCATCACCAGCGTCGAGACCGTGTTGAGCACCAGCTTCTGCGCCGTCCCGGCCTTCAACCGGGTGGAGCCGGCCAGCAGTTCGGGACCGGTGACCACCTCGATCCGGTGCTCGGCGGCGGCCCCGAGCGCGGAGCCGCGGTTGCCCGCCAGGGCGACGGTGAGCGCCCCGAGCGCGCGGGCGTGCTCGACGGCGGCCAGCGCGTACGGGGTGCGGCCGGAGGCGGAGACGCCGATCACGGTGTCGGCGGGGGTCGGGTCGAGCGCGTCCAGGTCGGCGACGGCGGCGGCCCGGTCGTCCTCGGCGGCCTCGACGGCGGAGGTGAGCGCGGCGGGGCCGCCCGCGATCAGTCCGACCACCTGTCCGGGCGCGGTGCCGAAGGTCGGCGGGCACTCGCCGGCGTCCAGCACCCCGAGCCGTCCGGCCGTCCCGGCCCCGGCGTACACCAACCGGCCGCCGCGGCGCATCCGTTCGACGATCGCGTCCACCGCGGCGGCGATCGCCGGGAGTTCGGCGGCCACCGCCTCCGGCACCGTCCGGTCCTCGGCGTTCATCAGCCGGGCGAGTTCCAGCGTCGGCAGCAGGTCGATCTCGGCGCCGCCGGGCCGCCGGGCCTCGGTCGCCAGGGCGCCCAGGGCGTCCGGGGTGCCGGGTGTGCTCGGGGTACCGGGTGCGCTCGGGGTCGGTCCGGCCGGCTGCGGGGTCGGTGCGTGCGGGGTCGGTGCCATGTCCGCCAGCGTAGGCGCGGCGGCGGGCACTCCGGGCGGCGGCGCGGGCGCAGCAGGGGGCGCGGCAGCAGGCGCGGCGGGCAGCAGGCCCGGCGGCGGCTCCGGCAGCAGGTCGGGCAGGCCGAGCGCGGGGCGGCCCAGCAGGGCGGTCAGGGCGTGCCGCTGGCGGTCGGTCAGGGCGGGGAGGAAGACGGCCGCCGCGGCGTCGGTCCGTTCGCAGGCCCGGGCCACCTCGCGGGCCTTGCCGGTGCTGAGCAGGGTGCGCTCGGAGTGCGGCAGGCCCATCCGGCGGGCGCCGCCCGCCGAGACGCCGCGCCGCTGCACCAGCTGGTCCACCACCCGGATCCCGCGGGCCTCCAGGGCGGCGGCGGCCGCGTCCATCACCGCCGCGAAGTCCCGTCGGCGGGCGGGGAAGTGGCCGACCAGCACCACCCGGTCCCCCTCGGCCGCAGTCCACTGGGGGTGGCCCGCGCTCCCCGCCCCGCGCCGGGGCGGGCGCCGGTCGCGCCTGCGGGACTGCTGCACGGCCCCAGGCTAGCGCGTCGCCGCTAGCGCGTCGCCGCGGCGGCCGGTTCCGGGCCTGTTCGCCGACAGTTGACCCGGCTTTGGTGGCTTCGTTGCCGCTCTCCTGGCTACGCTGCGCGCGTCGGCGCGGGACGGGTGCAGCAGCGCCCGCGCCTCTCGGACTCGGGGGGTCCCATGGTGGCGGCGCGGCGCGTCGTGCGGGTGGTGGTGCTGTCGGTGCTCGCGCTGCTGGGCGCGGTGCTCGGTGTCCAGGGGGTGGCTGCGGCGGCACCGGGCAGCGGCTCGGTGGCGACCGTGATCGGCGGTGTTCCGGCTCGGGTGGCGGACGGGGGCGGGTTCACGGCGGTCTTCACGGTGCGGTCGACGTCGCGCTACCGGATCCTGGTGGACTCGCTGTTCCTGCGGGTCGCGTCGGCGGACGACCCGTCCGGGCCGGCGGACGGCGTCTCGGTGGAGTGGCAGGATCCTGCCACCGGTGCCTGGCGGACTTCCGACACGCACAGCGGGACGGGCTGGGGGCTGACGCTCTCCCCGCCACCGGCCGTCGAGCCGCGCGGGACGCTGACCTTCCGGGCCCGGATCGGGCTGGACGCGGCGCTGCCCGGCGGCGGGTACGCGGTGGAGACCGACGGGGTCGCGGACTACCGGCTGCTCGACGCCGCGGGACGGGACGCGGGCACGCTGGACGGGCGGACGCAGGCCCGGGCCGCCTTCCGGTACGAGGCCGCCGCGCCCTCGCCCTCCGCACCGCCCTCGCCCTCGCCCTCGCCCTCGGCGTCCGCGTCCGCGTCCCCGTCCGCCACGGCGTCGGCGTCCGTCCCGGCGGAGGCGGCCCCGGAGGCCGTGGCCCTCCCCTTCGACACCCCGCCTCCCCCGCCGTCCGCCACGCCCTCCGCGGCTCCCTCCGCGGACGCCGAAAGCACCCCGACGACGACGCCCGAACCGGAGTCCGACTCCCCCGCCCCCGCCCTGGCCGGGGCCGCCCCCTCGGCGGGAACGCCCGGACTGGCCGCCCCCGACCTCTCCGGCAGCGGGCCGGGGCGCGGGCCGGTCAGCCCGTCGCTGGTGCTCGGCCTGGTGTCGATCCTGGCCGGTTTCGTGCTGGGCGGCTCGCTGCTGGTGCGGCGGGGCACCGGCTCCTGAGCCCTGTCCGGCGTGCGCCGGGCCGGCTCGGCGGCGTGGGGCCCGTTCCGGATCGCGGCGGGACCGCGGCCCGCCGATAATCCGCAGCTACGGCGCGTCAGGGCCACTACCCTTTGCGCAAGTTGGCGGTGGGCCCGGGGTCCGCGCCGGAGAGGGAATTCCCGTGACCGAGGTACTCGCAGCGATGGTCCTTGCGCAGAACGCCGTGACGGGGGCGATGGCCCGCGTCCTGCCGCGCCGGCTGTCCGAGCGGGACCCGCTGGTCCGACCCTCCGAGCACGCCGACTTCCAGTCCAACGTCGCCCTCTCCCTGGCGAAGGCGGCCGGGCAGCCCCCGCGGGAACTGGCGCAGGCGCTCCAGCAGGAGCTGGCGGGCGGTGCGGTGTCCTCCACGCTCTCCGGGCCCGGTTTCCTCAACCTGTCGGTGGACGACGCGCAGCTGTGGCGGCAGGTCGAGGCCCGGCTGGCGGGCGACCGGCTCGGGGTGGGCGAGCCGTTGGCCGGCACCCGGACGGTGATCGACTACTCGGGTCCGAACATCGCCAAGGAGATGCACGTCGGGCACCTGCGGACCACGGTGATCGGCGACTGCCTGGTGCGGGTGCTGTCGTTCCTGGGCGGGGACGTCGTACGGCAGAACCACCTGGGTGACTGGGGCACGCAGTTCGGGATGCTGATCCAGTACATCGACGAGCACCCCGAGGCGCGGTGGCGGGGCGTCGACCCGGGCGAGCAGGTCTCGGTCCTGGACGGCCTGTACCGGGCGGCCCGGCAGGTCTTCGACGCCGATCCCGCGTTCGTCGAGCGGGCCCGGCTGCGGGTGGTGGCGCTGCAGTCGGGCGACGGGGCGACGCTGGCGGTGTGGCGCGAGCTGGTCGCGGCGTCCACGGCGGCGTTCCAGCAGCTGTACGACCGGCTGGGCGTGCTGCTGACGCCGGAGGACTCGGCGGGCGAGTCGACGTACAACCCGGTCCTGGCGGAGGTGGTGCGGGAGCTGGTCGACGCGGGCATCGCGGTGGACAGCGACGGGGCGCTGTGCGTGTTCTTCGACGACGTCACCGGCCCGGACGGGGAGCCCGTCCCGCTGATCGTCCGCAAGAAGGACGGCGGGTACGGCTACGCCGCCACCGACCTGGCCACGCTCCGGCACCGGATCAGGGAGCTGGAGGCGGACCGCATCCTGTACGTGGTCGACGCCCGGCAGGCCCTGCACTTCCGGATGGTCTTCGCCACCGCCCGCCGGGCCGGCTGGCTCACCGACGGGGTCGAGGCGGTGCACGTCCCCTTCGGGACGGTGATGGGCCCGGGCGGCACCCCGTTCAAGACCCGCTCCGGCGGGACGGTGCGCCTGTCCGAGCTGCTGGACGCGGCGGTCGAGGGGGCCCGGGAGGCCATCGCCGACAAGCCGCACGACCTGGACGGCGCGGCCCTGGAGCGGGTCGTCCGGGCGGCCGGGATCGGCGCGGTGAAGTACGCCGACCTGGCCACGTCCCGGGCGAAGAACTACGTCTTCGACATCGCCCAGATGGTCGCGCTCCAGGGCAACACCGGCGTCTACCTGCAGTACGCGCACGCCCGGGTGCGGACCGTCCTGGGCAAGGCGCCGCAGGAGGCCCTCGACACCCCGGTGGACACCTCGCTGGCGCTGCACCCGGCCGAGCGGGCGCTGGTCCTGGCGCTCGACGGCTTCGACGCGACGCTGCGCGAGGTCGCGGCGGAGCTGGAGCCGCACCGGCTGTGCGGGTACCTGTTCTCGCTGGCGAAGGCGCTGACCGACTTCTACGGGGCGTGCCCCGTCCTGAAGGCCGACTCCGCGGGCGTCCGGGCGAACCGGCTGGCGCTGTGCCGGCTGACCGCCCGGACGCTGGCCCGGGGCCTGGACCTGCTCGGCCTGCAGGCCCCGGACCGGATGTAGCCGTCGGGGGGCGGCGGGTCCGGCGACGCGCCCGCCGCCCGTGCCGCCCCCGGCTGGAGGAGAGGGCGGCCGCCGCCGAACTCGCCCTCACCCCGGCCGACTCGGCCGCCGTCGGCGAGATCCTGCCGATCGGCGGCTTCGGTGCCCGCTACCGGGAGGGTTTCCTGCCGGTCTGGTCCCGATCGGGCAACACCCGTTCCTTGAACAATTCTTGACGACCCTTCAGGGTCATCCCGGATGGGCACGGACGACCCGCGCTGCCACACTCCCCGGTATGGACACACGGGGGAAAGCGTCCAGCACCGCCGACGGCTCCGGGGCGGGCCGCCCAACTGCCCCGGTCCGTTTCGCGGTCGGCCCGGTGCTCGGCGTGGCGGCCGGGTTCGCGGCGGTGCAGGCGGCCCTGGCGGGGTGGTACGGCTTCCACCGGGACGAACTCTACTTCCTGGCCGCCGGACGGCACTTGGCCTGGGGGTACGTCGACCAGCCGCCACTGACACCGCTGTTGGCGCGGCTGTCGACGGCCGCGTTCGGTGACGGCCCGGCGGGGCTGCGGGCGGTCGCGGTGCTGCTCGGCGCGGCCACCGTCGTGCTGGTCGCTTTCGCCGCACGGGAGTTGGGGGCGCACCGGGCCGGCCAGGTGCTGGCGGCGGCCGGGGCGGCGGTCTCGGCGCTGGTGCTGGCGCTCGGCCACCTGCTGAGCACCGCGAGCTTCGACCTGTTCGTCTGGACGCTGCTGGGCGTGCTGGTGCTGCGCCTGCTGCGCACCGGTGACCGGCGCTGGTGGCTCGCGGTCGGCGCGGTGAGCGGGATCGCCCTGCTGAACAAGGACCTGGTGCTGCTGCTCGCCGCCGCGCTGCTGCCGTCGATCGCCTGCGCCGGGCCCGCCGCGCGCGCGGTGCTGCGCGGCGGGTGGCTGCCCGCGGGCGCGCTGCTGGCGCTGCTGGTGGCGGCGCCGAACCTGTACTGGGAGGCGGCGCACGGCTGGCCGCAGCTCACCGTCGCCTCCGGCATCAGCGGCAAGGACGGCCTGACCAACCGGCTGACCTTCGTCCCGATGCAGCTGGTCTACCTCTCCCCCGTGCTGGTCCCGGTCTGGCTGGCCGGGTTCCGCCGCCTGCGCGACGACGAACGGGTGCGCTGGGCGAGGCCGTTGGGGTACGCGTACCTGGCGCTGTGCGCGCTGGTGCTGGTGCTCGGCGGCAAGCCGTACTACGCGCTGCCGCCGCTGCTGCTGGTGATGGCCGCCGGGTGCGGGCCGGTCGCGGAGCGGCTGTGGCGGCCCGGGCCGGAGCACCGGCGCGGCCGGGTCCGGCTGGTGGGGCTGCTGCTGGTCGCCGCGCTGGTCAACTCACTGATCACGCTGCCCGTCCTGGCGCCCCGGCAGCTCTCGGTGCTGTCGGCGCTCTACCCGGAGTCCGCCGAGCAGGTGGGGTGGCCCGAGCTGACGGCGGCGGTCGCGGCGGGCTGGGCGGCCGTCCCGCCGGAGCAGCGCGGGCGGGCGGTGGTGTTCGCCACCGACTACGGCGAGGCCGGGGCCCTGGTGCACTACGGGGCCCGCTACGGCCTGCCGACCCCGTACTCGGGCCACATGTCCTTCTACGACTGGGGCCCGCCCCCGGACTCGGCGACCGGGCCGGTGGTGCTGGTCCACCCGAAGCCGTACCCGGCGGTCGAACGGGCCTTCACCGGCTGCCGCCAGGTCGCCGAGGTCGACAACGGCCACCGGCTGGCCAACGAGGAGCAGCACGCCCCGGTCCTGCTGTGCACGGGAACGGTCGCCCCCTGGTCCCGGCTGTGGCCCCGGCTGCGGCACTTCTACTAGGGCCGCGTCACCGGCTAGGGCAGCGTCACCGGCCGTCGGCGCCGGGCAGGGTGCGCAGTTCGCTGTCGGTGATGCCGCCGGGGCACTCGCGGGTGCGGCCCCAGCCGGCCAGGTCGGCTCCGGCGCGGTAGGCGGAGTCGAGGAACTCCAGGACGGTGTTCCAGGGGTCGGCGGCCGCGCGGGCCTCGTCGTACATCAGCAGGGCGAGGTGGCTGCCGCGGTTGGGGGACCAGCGGGCGGTGTCGGGGCGCAGCGGGCGGGCGTCCAGGCCGGCGGGCTCGGGGGCGGTGTAGGAGTAGAAGGCGGGGGCGGGGACGTTGTCGTCGCCGAACCAGAAGCCGGCGCTGATGACCTCGCGGGAGTACGCCTCGCGGGTGACGCTGTCGGCGGCGGGCTGGTCGATCTCGCGGTCGGAGAAGCGGGTGACGGCGAGGTCGAAGGTGTGCCAGAAGTGGTGGACCGGGCTGGTCTTGCCGGAGTACCCGGCGGCGTACTCCTCCAGCAGCAGGGCGACCTGGCTCAGGACGTGCCAGTAGGTGGTGACGGCGGCCGGGTCGTAGCTGCGGTGCTCGTGGTCGTCGGCGAACGGGCGGTGCGCGTCGGGCAGGTCGTAGGGGTAGGGGTGCTCGGGCAGGACGTCGATGTCGAGGTGGACGAGGGCGCGCAGGGTGTCGCGGTAGAAGTCGCCGACGGAGCGTCCGGCGAGCGGGAAGGAGTCCTCGGCGCCGTCGAGGGTGCGGACGTACAGGCGGTGGTCGGTGAAGTCGAAGTCGATGGTGAAGGCGTCGCCGCCGCGGGTCGGGCCGGTGGGGCGGGTGGTGATGCCGCGTCCGGTGAGGTGGAAGGGGACGTTCCACCAGTGGTTGCGGCGGGCGCTGCCGGCCAGCCGGATCTTGCCGATCACCTGGGCGAAGCGGTGCAGCGTCTCCTTGGTGTCCCGCCAGGACTCCAGGGGCAGGGGCGGGAACAGCTCCATGGTGCACTCCGGCGTGAGGGAGGGGTCGGGGGCCGCTGCCCATCCTCACCGTCCCCGGCCCGGTCCCGGGGGCGCGACGCGCCCGGGCGGAGGTGCGGCTGCTCCGTCCGGGCGTCGGAGCCGGAGCGGGCCCGTCCGTGCGGTTCTCCGTGCGGTTCCCGGCGCGGTCCGTCAGTGCGGTTCGGGGGGCAGGACGGCCGCGGCGAGGGCTGCGGCCTCGGCGGGGGTGGCGACGGTGACCGGTTCGGGGAGCGCGTCGGCCACCGGGCCGTCCGCCCGCCACGGCCGGACGGTGCAGCTCCCGTCGGGGTGCGGTTCGACGGCCACGCCGACGTTCTCGAACGGGAAGTGCGGCCGGGTGGAGAACCACAGCGTGTAGTGGCTGCTGACCGGTAGCAGCCGGCGTAGCCGGGGCTCGGCGAACGCCGCCCGCCACAGGTCCCGGACGTGGTCGGGGTCGGGGTAGTAGCCGTGGTCGAAGTGCTGCAGACGGGTCCGCCACTCCAGTTCGGCGGCGGTGAGCGGTGCCCGTTCGTGGGCCAGTGCCCAGTCCTCGACGTGCAGGAACGGTGCGGTGCGCCGGATCTCCGGCAGCCGGGCGCCCGCCAGCCAGCGCGCGGCCGCCCGGAGGGCCTCGGCGAGGTCCGGTGTGCGGCCCAGGGCGAGGGTCACCCAGCCGCGGCTCAGGTACAGGTACGGGGTGGTGCCGTCCTGCTTCCGGTAGAGGACGGCCCGGTCGGGCACCGGTTCGCCGGGGCGCCCGGAACCGGCCGGGTGCTTGTGCTCCCCCTCGAACCCGGCTCTGAACCACGCCAGTTCGCTGGGCGCGGGCAGCGGGAGGCCCTCCTCGGCGGCGATTCGGGCCAGTTCGGCGCCCAACTCGGCGGCGGCGGCGTCCCGTTCGGCCTGGGTCTCGTACGCGGGGGATGGCATGGCGGGGAGTGTAGTTCGGGCGCGGCCGGGGCGGGAGGGCGGTCCGGCCGCGCCCGGGCGGGGGTCAGACCAGGAGGCGGGCGCGCAGGGCGGCGAGGTCGGCGTCGGTGAGGTGCAGGCCCTGGTGGAGGTAGGCGTCGAAGCTGCCGTAGACGTGGTTGACCTCGGCGAACGCGGCTTCCAGCCAGGAGAGTTCGACCGCGTCGGGGCGGCCGGTGTAGGTGTTGCTGGCCAGGAAGTCGGCGTTGACGGTGGCGCGGTCCACGCCGAGCAGAGTGAGCAGGACGGCGCTGGTCCAGCCGGTGCGGTCCTTGCCCGCGGTGCAGTGGTAGACCAGCGCGCCCTGGTTGGTCCCGATCGCGGTCAGGGTGTCGTGGAAGGCCCAGTCGGAGCCGGTGAAGTCGACCATGAAGGGATAGCCGATGGACTGGCCGAGGTCGGAGGAGCCGTTGAACAGGCCGGCGGCGAGCGCGGCCAGCAGCGTGGTGACGGCGTTGCTGTGGAAGGAGATGCCGTGCGCGAGCGAGGTCACGTCGGCCACCTGGTAGGCGGTGCCGGCGGGGATCGCGTCGGGGGCGCCGCTGCGCTCGCTCGCGTTGCGCAGGTCCACGTCGCGGGTGATCCCGGCGGCGGTGAGCTGCTGCTGTTCGGCGGGGGTGAGCCCGCTGAGCTTGCCGGAGCGGTAGACCCGGCCCGTCCGCACCCAGTGGCCGTCGGTGGTGCGGTAACCGCCCGCGTCGCGGAAGTTGGCGGCGTCCGGCAAGTGGAGCGAGCGGTCGGCGACGGTCAGTTCGGTGCCGGAGTCCGGGGTGAGGCGGAAGAACCAGTGGGTGCCGGCGGTGAGGCGGCCGGCCGGAACGGTGAGCGTCCCGCTGCCCGGGCCCTGGCCGACCGGGGTGCCGGTGCCGGGGGCGGCGTCGGCGGAGTCCACGGCGGTGACGGTGACGGCGGTGGCGGGCGAGGCCCAACTGACGGTGTGGCTGCCGTCGGCGTTCAGGGTGACGGTGGCCGCGGTGAACGGCACGGCGGCGGGCGCGGTGGCCGCCGCGACGGCGGGCACCGCCTGCGCGGCCTGCGCGGGCAGGGCGGCGAGCGGCAGGACGGCGCCGACGGCGAGGACGGCGGCGGCGAGGCGGGCGGCGGTGCTGCGGGACGGGTGCAACGGGACCTCCGGGGCGCTGGCGGTCGGCCGCTCCCGGCGGGACGGGACGGGGGTGCGGCCGGACGGACGGGCGGACGGGGACGGGCGGGGACGGGCGGGGACGGGCGGGGACCATGAAGCCCCAGCTGTGTGAGACCCGAGCGGCCCGCGGGTGGCCCGCAGGCGGCCGTCGTCCGAACTCCGGCTACCGGTGGGATATTTCGGCCCGGCCGGTCGGACCGGACGACGAAACGGCGGGGCCCGCGGACAGGTGGTGTCCGCGGGCCCCGCCGGAGTTCGGTGCGCCGGTCGGCTCGGCCGTCCGCCCTACCAGCGGTACCAGCGGTGGCGGCCGCCGGAGGGGTGGGTACCGCGGGCCACGAAGCCGATCAGCCAGACCGCCAGGACGAGGATGGCGACCCACCACAGCACCTTCACCGCGAAACCGGCGCCGAACAGCAGCAGGGCGAGGAGCAGGACCAGCAACAGGGGAACCATCGTGACCTCCTGGGATTCGTTGTCGCGGCCTCTGCTGCCCCGGGAACCGGCAGATATGCGGAGGAATTTTCCGCTGCCGCGAACCGGTCTCCCGTCAGGGTGCCGGGGCGGGCGTTCAGTTGCCGGCGGCCGCCTGCCGCCGCACCGTCTCGCGCAGTTTGCGGCGGCG
The DNA here is from genome assembly GCF_053603035.1 of Kitasatospora sp. NPDC004272. Lineage (NCBI taxonomy): Bacteria > Bacillati > Actinomycetota > Actinomycetes > Kitasatosporales > Streptomycetaceae > Kitasatospora > Kitasatospora sp. NPDC004272. The sequence continues at coordinate 50,173 of NZ_JBSGET010000037.1, forward strand.
TTCGGCCGCCCGGCGGCGTTCGTCCTCGTCGGCCGCGGTGATGTCGAGGAAGACCTGGTCGATGTCGGGGCAGGTGGCCCTGATCCGCTGCTTGAGCCGGACGCAGAGTTCCTCGACCCCGCTGCTGTCCAGTCCGTCGACCAGGTCGATCCGGGCGGCCAGCAGGGCGGAGCGGGGGCCGAGTTGCATGGTCAGCAGCCGGGTCACGGTGTCGACCTCGGGCCGTTCGGTGAGCACGTCCAGCGCCTTCTGCTGGACGGCCGGGTCGACGGCCTGACCGACCAGGCGGTCCTTGGCGTCGCGGCCGAGCCGGTAGGCGACGTACATCAGCAGTGCCGCGATGGCCAGGGCCGCGGCGGCCTCCCACTGGGGCCGGCCGGTCCACTGGTGCAGCCCGGCGCCCACCAGGGCCAGCAGGACGCCGAGCACCGCGGCCGCGTCCTCCGCGAACACCGTCCGCACCGTGGGGTCGTCGCCCCGTCGCAGTTGGGCCGCCAGGCCGCGTCCGGCCTGCCGGGCCTGTCGGCGCACCTGGAGGACGGCCCTGGTCAGTGAGGCGCCCTCGGCGAGCAGCGACACCAGGAGCACCAGGTAGACGACGAGGTAACCGCCGGTCTCCTCGGCCTCCGGGTTCAGCAGGGTGTGCAGGCCCTGGTAGCAGGAGAAGCAGCCGCCGGTGACGAAGATGCCGACGGCGGCCAGCATCGACCAGAAGAACCGTTCCTTGCCGTAGCCGAAGGGGTGGCGGGCGTCCGGGCGGCGGCGGCTGCGGCTCAGCGAGGCCAGCAGGAACACCTCGTTGAGGCTGTCGGCGACGGAGTGCGCCGCCTCGGACAGCAGTGCGGGTGAGGCGGCGACCAGGCCGCCCGCGATCTTCGCCAGGGCGATCACCAGGTTGGCCACCAGGGCGATCAGCACCGTTCCCCTGGTCTCGCCGTCGTCCCCCGGGCCGTCCGGCTCCAGGCCGTCCGTCTGGGGACCACCCGTGTGTGGGCCGTCCGTTTTCGGGCTGTCCGTCCGTGCGCCGCGCGCCTCGTCCTTCGTCATGCCCGGCCGTGTGCCCCGGGCCCGGTGGCGCAACCGCCCGGGCCGGGCGGGCGTCCGCGTTCTTCCTTCTGCGCGGGGGAGTTGAACGGCCGGGGGCGGGCACCCGGCGGACATGACGGACACGGAGGAACGGCGGACGGGTGGGTCGTGGCCGGCGCAGTCACGGGTGTGGGCGGTGGCGGTGGTCTCCGGGACGGCCTGGAGTGCCGCCATGTACCTGACGAGCAGCAGGCCGTGGCCGGTCGCGGTCTGCTCCGGGGTGCTCTGCACCCTGCTGCTCCTGCCGATCGTCCACTGGGGGCAGCGCCGCCGGGCCCGGCGGCTGGGCCTGCGGGACGCCTCCGACCTGGTGGAGCTGGGCCGCGCCGTCCAGGAGGAGCGGATCCCCGAGGACCCGGCGCAGCTGGCGGCGCTGCGCACGCTGATCCGGGCCGACCGGGAGCAGCGGCGGCGCGGGTGGCTGGTGTGGGTGGTGATCTGCGTGTCCGAGCTGTGGTTGGCGGCCTTCTCCTGGGTGCGGCACGGCCCGCTGGTGGGGACGGTCGTGCTGGTGCTCCTGCTGGGCTGGCTTCCGACGATGTTCGTCCTGGACCGCCGGCAGCGGGACCGGCTGCGCCGGCTGGAGTCCCGGCTCGCCGGGTGAACGGGCGGGCACCGGGCCGGGCGGTCCGGTGCCCGGGGGGCTCAGTCGCGTCCGGTGCCGGCGCCGGCGGGCAGGACGTAGCGCTGCGGGGCCATCAGGGTGTCGCGCCAGGAGAGCGCGTCGACCACGGCGGTGTGCGCCTCGGTCGGGGTGAGGGTGCAGCCTTCGCGCACCACGGCCGTCAACTCCTCGTTCTGCCAGGTCACTTCGACGTCCTTGACGTCCAGGACGGTGCGCAGCCGGTCGGCCAGGGCGTCCAGGTCGACCCAGTTGGTGCCGACCTGCTGCCAGCGGCCCTTCTCGCGGCGGCCGACGGGCAGGTTGCTGAGGGCGGCGAGTTCGCCGTCGGGGCCGAGGGTGACGTTGCGCTGTCCGGCGAGGTCGATCAGACGGAGCAGGGCGCGGGCGAAGTGCTCGGTCTCCTCGCGGTCGAGGACGTCGGGGTGGGCGTGCAGGCTGATCTCCAGGCAGCCGCTGGTCCGCCAGATGTTGATCATCAGCCGGGTGGGGAGCGGTTCGGTGGGGTACCAGCTCAGGTCGGGGTCGGCGGCGGGGTCGGGGCGCAGCGCGGCGATCTCCTCGGGGACGGTGCCGCTGACGTCGTTGAGCACGACGTCCCGCACGAAGCGGGCGCCGCGGCCGAGCGAGGAGTCGTCGAGGATCTTCCAGAGCCGCTCGGTCTCGAAGGTGGCGTGCCAGTAGCCGGAGAGCGCCTGGGCCTGGGTGCGGGCGATCAGGGTGTCGAGGTCGGGGCAGTCGGTGTCCAGGACGAGCAGCGCGTCCTGGGCGAGGGTGCCAATGTGCTCGGCGAGGACGGAGCGGTGCCGGTTGGCGGACAGCGCGGCCATCACCACGGTGGAGCGGGCCGCGCGGTGGGCCGCGAGGGCGGCGTAACAGGCGGTCAGGACGGCGGACTTGGAGCTGGCGGTGCGCCGGACGGCCCGGTCCAGGGCGGCGGCGCCGGCCGGGGTGCGGATGCCGAGGGTGTGCAGCAGGTTCTCGGGGGAGCGGATCCGGTCGTCGGCGAAGACGGCGGAGGGCTCCTCCGCCAGGATGCGCTCCCAGTGGCGCAGGGCGGCGCGGCCGCGGCGCTGTCCGCTGCTGGAGCGCTCCTGTTCGGCGACCTCGATCGGGGTGGGTCCGGCGGGCGGCGGCAGTTCGTCGCCGGAGGTCAGCGCCATCCACTCCTTGAACAGCAGTCCCGTTGCCACGCCGTCGAGTTGGGCGTGGCTGACGACCACGGCGAGCAGCACCGGGCGGCCGTCGCGGGTGAGCAGGCCGAGCCGGAGCGGGAATTCGGCGGTGAGGTCGAACGGGTGGCAGCGCTCGTCCCAGCAGAACGCCTCGGCCCGGGCGGCGGGGTCCTCGTCCGGATCGAGGGCGATCACCTGGACGGTGAACTCCCCTTCCGTGTTCTGCCGTTGGGTCTCGGGGAGCTGGTCGCCGCCGGTGCCGGGGAAGACCGTGCGCAGGGCGGCGTGCCGTTCGGCGAGGGTGCGCAGGGCGTCGAGGCAGCGGGCCTCGTCGGCGCCGTCGGGGATGATCCAGGTCGCCTGCTTGTTCAGCGAGGAGGGTTCGTTCTTCTCCCGCGAGGGCTGCTCGTTGCGCAGGCAGCGGAGCACGTTGTCCTGGCCGAGGGTGACCGGCCCCTCGGCTCCGGGCGCTTCGGCCAGGAACCGCAGCGTGACGGCTCGGGTGTTCGACACGTCGTCAGTCTCCGTTCGGGGCGGTGCCGTTGTGCAGGGCGTCGCCGATCTGCTCGGGCCAGTCGGCGGGGCGGGTGCCGTGGGCGTGCAGCAGGGCGAGCGCGATCCGGTCGAGGCCGAAGGCGGTGCAGGCGGTGTGGCCGGTCGCGCCGTCGGCGGTGAACTCGAAGACCTCGCCGAAGTGGTCCTTGTGGATGTTGGCGGAGGCGATCGCCTGGACCAGTCCGTCGGCCACCGGGACGCGCAGTTCGAACTTCAACTCCTGGGCGCGCTGGGCGGCTTGGTAGAGCTTGCGGCCACCGCCGAAGAACGGGTCGTCGGCGAGTTCGACCGCGGCCTTGAGGCCGAGGCCGTCCAGCCAGCCGGCGACCTTCCGCAGCCAGTGCTCGCGCCAGTCCTGGCAGTGCTCGGGGGTGCCCGCGGTGACGAGTTCGGCCATCCGGAAGCTGCGCAGCCGCCCGGGCTCGGCGGTGGCCTCCTGCCGGAAGCACTGCGCCTCGACGCTGTAGCGGACGGGCTCGGCCAGCTCCCGTCCGACCAGACCCGCGTACACGGGGTAGCAGGCGGCGGGGAGCAGCACCAGGTCGGAGATCTCCTGCCGGGCGTGCCAGGGGCCGTCCTCGGCGATCAGCGGGGAGAGCCGGCGCCACTCGGCGGGGCTGCCGCCGTAGCTGTGCACGGTGCCGAGCAGCTGCGGGAAGGAGGCGGCGAATCCGGCGCGTTCGATGGTGGCGCGGGAGATCACCGGCGGGACGACCAGCCGTTCGAAGGGTTCGTCGGCGGCCAGCCGGGCGATCGACCCGCGCAGCGCGTCGAGCAGCTTCTCGTAGGCGGCGGGCTGGAGTTGGACGCCGGGCGCGGCGGTGGGCAGCGGGGTGGCGTCCTCGGGGTGGCGGGTGTTCATGGCTCGGTTGCCTCAGTCAGGGTCGGGGTCGGCGGTCGGCGGCGGGTCGCACCGCGTCCGGTTCCGGGCGCGGGCGCGGGTCCGGGTAGGGGCGCAGCCGCGGCCGGACCGGGTGGGTGCCGGTGCGGGCGACGGCGGCCCGGTAGCCGGGGGGTGCGGGCAGGTCGTGGACGGTGCACGGGCCGAGCGGGCCGTGCATCCGGTGCGGGCCCGGCGGTTCGGACGGGTCGCCGGGCGGGCCGGCGTGGGTGCGCAGCCCGTCGGCGAGGCGTCCGCCGTGGGCCTTGGTGTACGCCTCCTTGCGGGTCCAGCGGAGGGTGAACTCCTCGGCGTCGCACGCGGATTCGACTTCCGGGTAGTAGCGGGCGGCGAGCCGGGCGGCGGCCCGGTCGGTGGGGACGGGTTCCAGGTCGACGCCGATGTCGCCGTCCCCCTCCTCCTCCCGGTGCTGCACGGCGAACAGCGCCCAGGGCCCGGCGGTGCTCAGGTTGACGCTCAACTCGGCCCGGAGGCCCTCGGGTTCGGGGCGTCCGTGCGGGCCGCGGCGCCAGCGGATCCGTTCCGGGGGCAGGCCGGCGGCTTCGGCGGTGAGCAGCCGGGCGACGGCGTGCGCGGTGACGAAGCGGTGGCGCTGGGGTCCTTCGGGGTGGCGGGCGGCGCGGGCGCGTTCCTCCGGGTCGAGCAGGGCGGGGCCCCGGGGCAGCAGGATGTCGGTGCGGATCAGCCAGACGTCGGTCACCGGGCGGGCTCCGCGGCGGCCCAGTGGGCGAGGTCGATCCGGCCGGTCTCCGGTTCGCGGTCGGCGAGCGCGAGCGGCCGGCCGGCGTACCGGGGGTCGGCGAGGGCGGCGGCGAGGGCGGCCCAGCCGCCGGTGTACGGGTTGCCGGGGCGGGCGGTGCGGCCGTCGTGCGGGCGGGCGCCGACCGCTCCGGTCAGCCCCGGGCCGAGCAGCAGCAACGCGTCCGCGGGCAGCTCGGCGCACAACTCCTTTAGCGTGTGAGCGACTTGGTCGTCGGTCGTACCGGGTCTGCTGTCGGTGCCGAGCAGCGGCCGGCCGCCGCCGTCGGCCTCCCAGAGCAGGGCGGCGGCGGAGTGCCGGTCGGGGAGCCGGGCCGGGCGGTGCGGGCGGTGGTGCAGGTCGGCCTGTTCGACGGCGATCAGCAGGGCGCGCCGGGCGCCCGCGGTGCGGGCGTAGGCGTCGGCGATCAGCAGGGCGCTGAACGCGGCGCCGGCGCCCTCGTCGCAGATCGCGAAGGACAGCGGTTCGCCCGGGCAGCTCTCGGCGAGGCGCAGCGCGACGGCCTGCCCGGGGCGGACGTCGGGCACGGCGTACACCAGGACCAGCAGGTCGACCGGGCGGGCCGGGTCGGTCAGGGCGCGGATGGCGTGTTCGGCCAGCGCGTCGTAGGAGTGGCCGCGGGCCCCGGCCAGCGCGTCCTCGTCGAGTTCGACCCCGTACGGGCGGGCCAGGTCGGCGGTGAAGGTGCGCAGGTCGGGGTCGGCGGCGAGCGGGGAGTGGCCGGGCAGGTCGAGGGCGTGGGCGGCGGTCAGGCGCAGCGGGGAGGCGGTGCGCGGCAGGGTGGTGGCGGGGAGCGGTCCGCGGACGCGCACGGTCGTCAGTCCTCGGCGATCACGTGTCCGGCGACGAAGCCGGCGAGGGTGCCGATCGAGCGCAGGTCCTCCGGGTCGATGCCCTCGACGTCGATCTGCACGTCGAGGTGGTCCTCCAGTTCGAGGATGAGTTCCAGGGTGGCGGCGGAGGTCAGCCCGACCTCGTCGAACAGGCAGGCGTTCTCGCCGACTTGGGGCAGCTCGCGCTTGAGCACCCGGGGCAGCAGCAGCATGATCCCGTCGAGGGCGCGGCCGCGCAGTTCGGGGTCGACCACGGCGGCGCCGGCGTGATCGGGGTGATCGGGGTGATCGGGGTGATCGGCGGTGTTCTCGGGCAGGGCGGAGTCGGTCATGGCGATCCCCTGGTCTGGCCCGCGCCCCGGCGGCGGCCGGGGCGGGGCGGGTGGACTGGAAGGCGGCGCGGCCCGGCACCGTAGACATGCGGTTCCTCCGCCGGCCGGGACGGGCTGGGGGCGGGTGCGGCCGAGGGTGC